>JBIOGV010000218.1:0-6132 GCA_044448365.1 Chitinophagales bacterium | reverse complement strand
GGTAACAGCAGGCAACGGCTGTACCGACCAGGCAAGCATCACCATCACGGAAAATAAAAATGTGACCGCTTCGATCGATCAACCTTCATCAACTGTTCTCACCTGTGTTTCTCCATCCATCAATTTAACAGCAACCGGTGGCGCGAGCTACTCGTGGTCAGATGGAAATTCAGTAATAGCAACCTCAGCAACACTCACTGTAAATACTGCAGGAACTTATACAGTAACAGTAACAGCAGACAACGGATGCACCAACCAGGCAAGCATCACCATCACGGAAAATAAAAATGTAACCGCTTCGATCGATCAACCTTTAACAACTGTTCTCACCTGTGCTTCTCCATCAATTGATTTGACAGCAACCGGTGGCGCGAGTTACTCCTGGTCAAATGGAAATTCAGTAATAGCAACCTCAGCAACACTCACTGTGAATGCAGACGGAACATATACAGTAACGGTAACAGCTGATAATGGCTGTACCGACCAGGCAAGCATCACCATCACGGAAAATAAGAATGTAACCGCTTCGATCGATCAACCTTCATCAACTGTTCTAACCTGTGTTTCTCCATCCATCAATTTAACAGCAACCGGTGGTGCGAGTTACTCCTGGTCAAATGGAAATTCAGTAATAGCAACTTCAGCAACACTTACTGTAAATACTGCCGGAACTTATACAGTAACAGTAACATCAGGCAATGGATGCACCGACCAGGCAAGCATTACCATCACGGAAAATAAAAATGTAACCGCTTCGATCGATCAACCTTCATCAACTGTTCTAACCTGTGTTTCTCCATCCATCGATTTAACAGCAACCGGTGGTGCGAGTTACTCCTGGTCAGATGGAAATTCAGTAATAGCAACCTCAACAACACTTACTGTAAATACTGCCGGAACATATACAGTAACAGTAACAGCAGATAATGGATGCACCGACCAGGCAAGCATTATTGTGTCTTCAACTCCCTCACCAACGATTACCGCAACTTCAGGTAACAATGGAGCAATTTCTCCGGCAGGAACGATCAGTGTGGGCTGTGGCAACAACCGGGTTTACGTAATAACTCCGGGTGCCTGCTACCGCATTTCTGATGTTTTCGTCGACGGTGTATCAGTTGGTCCGGTTCCAGGTTATACATTCATGAATGTCCGGACTGATCATACGATCACCGCAAGCTTTACAAATGCAGGCACTACATTAAATATTGTTTGTCCACCAGATAAAAGAGTAAATGCCTCGCCATTACTTTGTACGGCGACAGTAAACCCGGGAACTCCTGCAACGTCTGCTGGTTGTACGCCAATAAAATCAGTCACCAATGATCATTCATCAAATGTTTACCCTGTCGGCACTACTATAGTTACATGGACCGTTACAGACATGAATAATAACACTGCTCATTGCCAGCAAAAGATAACTGTAACTGATAATCAAAATCCTGTTATCAGTTGTCCGCAAGATAAACTTGTCAATGTAAAACCAGGTCAGTGTTTTGCAACAGGAATAAATCTTGCCAGCCCGATTGTTTGGGATAATTGCGGAGTGGCATCGATAAAGAATAATGCACCTGCTCAATTCTCAACAGGCACAACTATGGTTACATGGACGGCGACAGATATCAACGGAAATAAGAGCAGTTGCACACAAAAAATCACTGTTCGTGATAATACGGCGCCGAATATTCTAAGTTGTGCGCCGGCACAAAAAACGAATGCGGGTATTAACTGTAAATCAGCAGTTCCAAATTTTATTCCCAACGTTGCAGCAACCGATGATTGCACTCCGTCAAATCTGTTGCTGATAACACAGTTGCCGGTAGCGGGAACATTGGTAGGTCCTGGAATAACTGCTGTACAAATAACAGTGAAAGATGCTGCCGGCAATTCAAAAACCTGTGCAACAAGTTTTACTGTATCCGATATTACGCCACCCACTATAATTTGTCCTGCAAATATTACAACAACGATCAGTGGGAATAAATGCAACACGAGTATTAGTGTGCCAAACCCTGCCGCAACCGACAATTGTGGAATAACTAAACTTACATGGGCAATGAATGGAGCAACGAACGGGAATTCATCTTCCAGTGGAGTTAATTATATCGGTTCAAGAACTTTTAATGTGGGTATTACAACAGTAACTTATACAGTAAAGGATGCTTCAGGTAATACAGCAAACTGTTCATTTACAGTAACAGTGAATAACAGCAAATGTTTGAATACACAAACTATTACCCATGAAAACTCCAATGTAACCCTGAAAACAAATGATCAATCACAACAGGAACTGAGCATGCACATAGTTCCTGTTCCCAGTGAGGATTTCTTTACATTAAAATTGCATTCATTGTCGCAGGAACCGGTAGAAATAAATATTTATGATATGACGGGAAGAAAAATACAACAACTCGGAGGACCTGTTTTAGAGAGCTACCGTTTTGGACATGCCTATGCAACCGGCTTTTACTTTGTTGAAGTATTGCAAGGTTCCCGTCGCGCAACTCAGAAAATTATCAAGCAATAATTTTTGTGAGAAAAAATGAAAGACCAAAATAACAAAAGCCTCTGCATTTCCGCAGAGGCTTTCATTTTAAAAAATTAATTATTTCACCATTACCGGTACTTCCACATTTTCCCAAACAAGTGCAAAGCCATTTTTATCCACTCTATAAATTAAACGCTCCTGCATCGTTTTTGGCTTTTGAGGTTTTACTGTTACCCGCAATACATCCTTTGCAGGATCCTCTGTGGTTGAGCCATCCATTTTTATTCCCCACTGACCGGTTTGAGAATTCAAAATAATCGTCCATTCTTTTTCTCCCGGAATAGCGTATAGACTATATTTTCCCGCCTTCAGGGATTTTCCCTCAACCGTAATGTCCTTGTCTGTTTCAAATATGGTAGCAGCATTGGCCCCGGCTCTCCACACTTTATCGTAGGGAACCAGTGCACCCCAGATCTGTCTTCCTTTAACTCCAGGGCTGCAGTAACTAATAGTAATCGTGGCGCCGCCCGCTTTGCCGGTTGCTGTTGCTGGCGGACTTGCCTGTTGCGCCCAGAGTATTGATGAAAAAAACATTGTGGCCATCGTCAAAATAAGGCATTGCCTGATTGTTAATTTTTTCATTGCAAAAATGGTTTCGTTATTTAATAATTTTTATTGGGTGATAAAGGTAAAGATTTACATAGATGCAATACAAAAGAAAAGATTGTTTATAGACCGCTTGTCATAATTCCCGGAACATTTTACAATGATCGAAATGCCAGGTAACCATCAACTCCCTTTGCTTTAAATCCTGTCAGATACCCCGGAAGTAAAAAAAGTGAAATACGCAAATGCAAAAGGCCTATATCAACCTGAATTTGTTACCCGTAGTCTTTCGAGGTAAAAATCACAGAAAAGATATTTTGTTCCAAATTTCTCTTTTGGTACTCTCACCATTTCAAACTTTAGCATAATACTTGTTCCCCAGAGGCGATATCATTATGAAGAACCAACGCCTGCTCATAAAATGTTTTTTTTCTGCCTGCTTTTGCATTTTTGCGTTTTGCAAGATTTTATCCGCGCAATTACCAAAAATAAACTGGGCATCGCACTTTGGAGGCTCCGCCGTTGATGTTCCATTTGCAATAAAATTCACTGCTGACGGGGGAACGATTGCAGCAGGTTACACCAGCTCAAAAGATGGGCAGGTGGGTTTTCATGCCAATAGAGATTACTGGGATCTTTGGATCGTTAAATTAAATAAATGCGGTGTTATTGAATGGCAGCGATCCTTGGGAGGAACCGGTTATGAAAGCGCAAGAGATGTGGAACAAACAAGCGATGGCGGTTATATTGTCCTGGGAGAAACCAATTCAACGGATGGTGATGTGATCGCTGGTTTTGGCGGAACAAAAGATATCTGGTTATTAAAATTCGATGGTTCAGGAAATCTTCAATGGCAAAAAAGATATGGCGGCAGCGGATTGGATATCGGTAACCGGATTGCTGTTATGAATGACGGAAGCTTTTTGATCGCCGCTTCCACTTCTTCAAACGATGGTGATATAACCGGCAACCACGGAACGGGTGGTTATACAGACGCCGTCATAATGAAAATAAGTGCCACGGGTATATTGCAATGGAGTAAATGTTTTGGAGGTTCCAAGAATGAAGAATTATTGGATTTCAAAATCATCAATGGAAAAATATTTGCTGCGGGCTTTGCCAATTCAGTGGATGGGGATATTCCGCCGAATCAAAAGAATTATGATGTGTGGTTACTTGCAGTGGATGCAAATGGAAATAAAATTTTCAGCAAGATTTATGGCGGTTCGCAAAATGATGTTGCTTATTCTATCACGACCGGCGCTGATGGCTCTCTTACACTTGCAGGTTATACAACATCTGATGATGGTGACGTAACGGGCGCAAAAGGAAGCCAGGATTATTGGGTTCTTAACGTCAGCCAGCAGGGAAATCTTAACTGGCAAAAAGTTTTAGGCGGGTCGGATGCAGAATATGCTAATTCTGTTATAACCGATAAAGATGGTGGCTACATTGTTGCCGGGATCTCTTATTCCATCGATGGTGATATAACAGGTGCAAAAGGTAAAGGAGACTATTGGGTTGTAAAACTCAGCAACACGGGTAGTGTTGTTTGGAAAAAAAATTATGGAGGCAGTGGCAATGATAATTTGCATTCTATCATCTACGATAATTCGAGGAATGAATATTATTTATCCGGCGATTCAGATTCTGAAGACGGAGATTTTTCCCAGGGTTTTGGCGATGTAGATTTTGGCATCATTAAGTTTAAAGATCCTTTGTCGGAAATTAAGGATTCAACAGTTTGCAATATCAACGGTTTTGTGACTCCGCAGGACACACTGAGAGATGTATGCGGCAATGATTCGGTGTACTTAAATTATAAGCCCGTATTGATCGCCGGCCCGTTTAACAATATGAAGAAAGTGGATACCATTTTTACGGGCCAGCACACCACACTTCACAGCAATGGCAACGGTTCAATTGTTTGGGATATAAACCCCACACTAAGCTGCACCCTCTGCAGCGATCCGATCGCAAGCCCGGTTACAACAACCGTTTACAATGTAACAAATATATCGCCCGAAGGCTGCAAGGTTACTGACCAGTTCAAGCTCGTGGTTCTGAATGATGCCGAAGTATTCGTTCCAACTGCGTTTACACCGAATGGCGATGGGCATAATGATTCTTTTGGTCCTTTGGGAAAAGTGCCTGATGATTTTTCCATGCAAATATTTAACCGTTACGGTGACGTAGTTTTTAAAAGTTCATCCATGAACAGCAGGTGGAACGGTGAGTACAAGGGTACAATACAGCGAACGGATGTGTTCATCTATATAATAAGCTATACTGATATTCAGCATAAATTAAAACAACAAAAAGGAACGTTTACTTTGATCAGGTAATCATTTTATAAAAGCATATGTATGGACAGAAAAGATTTTTTTAGAACGATCAGGAATAAAACGGCTTTTGAAAAGAGTCGTTTTGCTAACAAATTTTTCTTTTCCGGCCTGAACCCATACACGGGTAACTGGACTATGAACGAGGCGTTGCACCTTTTAAAGAGAACCATGTTTGGCGCAAAAAAAGCAGATATAGATCATTTCCTAACCATGAGTATGGGCGAAGCAGTCGATGAATTGTTGAACAACATTTCCATTCCTTCACCACCCGTCAGAGATTATGGACTCATCGAAGGCGATGACCAGATGCTTTATGATGATCTTGGTGTGGCCATAGGTCAGACCTGGGTAAATGATCTGAACACATCAAGCAATGAAATGGCAAGAGGCGGTATTGACCGGCTTCGTTTGGACAGCCTAAGAAAGTGGTGGACAGGTTTGATTGTAAACCAGCAAAGAAGTATCCAGGAAAAAATGGTTTTATTCTGGCATCATCATTTTTCCGTGCAGGAAGAAGAAGTGATGAATTCAACATTAATGTATCGTCATCACAATTTACTTCGGTCAAATGTTTTAGGGAATGTAAAACAACTTGCAACGAATGTAACGATCGACGGCGCCATGCTAATTCATCTCAATGGTTTTCTTAATTCCAAACAGGCGCCTGATGAAAATTATGCAAGAGAATTCCAG
>JBIOGV010000217.1:0-6132 GCA_044448365.1 Chitinophagales bacterium | reverse complement strand
TCATTCTTTCTTCGAATCTTGTTCCTGATGCATATAATAACAAGGCTTATTTGCATGCGCCTGCTCATACCCCATGGCGTACCATTATTATCAGTGACAAGGCAACAGATATTCTTTCATCAAAAATGATATTGAATTTGAATGATCCTTCCGTTATTCAAAATACCTCGTGGATCAGGCCGATGAAATTTGTGGGAGTGTGGTGGGAGATGCAGACCGGTAAAAGCACCTGGAACTATTCAGATTATCCTGACAGTACCAACAGCAAAGGACAGTTGATACCAAATGGAAAACATGGGGCAAACACGGCAAACGTAAAACGTTATATTGATTTTGCTGCAAAGAATAAATTTGGCGGTGTGCTTGTGGAAGGATGGAATACAGGTTGGGAAGATTGGTTTGGCAACTGGAAAGAAAATGTTTTTGATTTTGTGACACCGTACCCGGATTTTGATGTAAAAGAAATTACATCTTATGCAAAGTCAAAGAGTGTAAGCATGATCATGCACAATGAAACTTCGGGCTCTGCCACCAATTATGAAAGGCAAATAGATACGGCTTTTCGGTTCATGAAAAAATTTGGTTATCCTGCTGTAAAGACCGGCTATGTGGGAAAAATCATTCCCCGCGGTGAGCATCACGATGGACAATGGATGGTGAATCATTACGAAAGAGTGTTACAAAAAGGAGTGCAATATCATATCATGATCGATGCGCATGAACCGGCTAGACCCACCGGGCTTCAGCGCACCTATCCAAACTTTATGGCTTGTGAAGCAGCAAGAGGAAATGAGTACCATGCATTCAGTAATGGTAATAATCCTGATCATGAAACTATTTTGCCATTTACCAGGTTGATGGGAGGACCGATGGATTACACTCCCGGTATTTTTAAATTAAAAGGTTACGTTAGCTATGCTCCGCAACGTTCAGTGCACAGCACACTGGCAAAACAGCTGGCGCTTTATGTTACATTATACAGCCCGATAGAAATGGTGGCCGATCTTCCTGAAAATTATGAAGCAAAACCAGATGCTTTTCAATTTATCAAAGACGTGCCTGTTGATTGGGATGATACTAAGATACTTGAAGCTGAGCCCGGCGATTATATTACCATTGCAAGAAAAGAAAAAGGAAAAGACAACTGGTTCGTAGGGGCAATCACCGATGAGCATGCACGCAATACAACGATTGCTTTGGAATTTCTGACCAAAGGCAAAAAATATAAAGCAACTATTTATGCAGATGCTGCTGATGCTGATTGGAAAACAAACCCCGAAGCATACACAATTAAAAAAATTACAGTTGATAATACTTCCAAACTTCAACTGGCATTAGCTCCAGGTGGAGGAACTGCCATCAGCATTATGCAGATCAAATAAGCAGTCATGATGATATAGCGATTATTGATCTAATAAATACTAAAGCCTCTGTAATCAGGCAGAGGCTTTAGTATTCCATCGCAGACCTTTACTATCGCTTCAAAACACCCCGGGAAAACTGAATCATTGCGATAATTATTGTCTCATTATTAATGTGCCCTGTGTATATTTTTATCTTTCCCACCAGGCATTAAAATGAGAATAAGTACTGCAAATGCACCAACTCCCAAAAAAATATCTAATGGCCAAAACATAATAAAAGAATTTAAACGATAAAAAATAGGTTTAAAAATTTGTATTTAAAAAATTCTGAATTATCAGCTTCACTCCTCAAACATTCTCTTATTTTTATCAGGAACTCAAGCGGTTTCACAACAAGAATTTTACATAAGCAAATTAGAATGGATCAGGCAATTAATAAATGATGTAAATCAACAAGAAAAGGATTTTTGGTCATAATTTTTGGTTATTCAGATAAGCTCGTCGTTATTTTACAAAAGCCGATGCAGCCCGGAAAAAAAATGAAGATTCATTTGTACTTTAGGTATTGTATTTTTTGTTTTCTTAAAGCCAGGTATTATTTCCATGAAAAGATTTGAAAACCAGGTTGCCATTATTACAGGCGCAGCAGATGGACTTGGAAAGGGAATCGCTGAACGCATTGCGTCAGAAGGCGGAGCCGTCGCTTTATTCGATATCAATAAAGAACTTTTGGATGAAACGATGAATGCTTTTAAGATCAAAGGATATAATGCGGCTGGTTATGTGGTCGACGTTGCCTCAGAGGTAATGGTAAGAAATAATATAATGAAAGTTGAAACTGAGTATGGGAAAATTGACATCATGGTCAATGCTGCAGGAATTGTTGGCCCATCAGGTACAAACATAATTGATTATTCTGCTGAAGACTTTGACCAGGTATATGGCGTAAATCTGCGCGGAAGTTTCCTGATGACGAAGTATGTAATCATGGCCATGAAAAAAAATAACTACGGCAGGATACTGTTGATCGCTTCCATAGCAGGCAAGGAGGGCAATCCTTTTATGGCAGGCTATTCCGCAAGTAAAGCAGGCGTCATTGGACTTGTTAAAGGCATTGCAAAGGAATATGCAGAAACGGGTATTACAATAAATGGGCTGGCACCGGCTGTGATTAAAACAGCGATGAATGATAAAACTGCTCCTGAACAATTGGCTTATATGACTGCTAAAATTCCGATGAAAAGATTAGGTACTATTGAGGAAGTTGCAGCAATTTCTGCATGGATCGTTTCAAAAGAATCAAGTTTTACTACGGGATTTGTTTTTGATATATCGGGTGGAAGAGCTACTTACTGAGTGACATAATTTTTGGAAAATCTCCCCGGGTCAGTTTAATCTCTTTAAGTTTTTTCTGTGATTGAGATCATGAGTCAGTTTGATGTTTCTCATGATAATTAGATCACAGTACGTCTACTTTTAACAGGTCTGATAGCATGAAAAAGTTCCTTATTGCCATATTAGCTATTCTCTACCTCGCTTCAACCGTCGGCGCTACCATACATTTTCACTATTGCATGGGAAAGCTCTATGATTGGGAATTGGTGAATGCAAAGAATAACCCATGCACCAATTGTGAAATGGCCAAAGAAAGGCATCATCAGAAACATAAATGCTGTAATGATGAATACAGGACGTTCAAAAATGGGGATCAGAAATTAACTGAGACAACGATTAAAATCCATTCATTCGGTCCCGCGATAGTTTCTCCTGTTGAACTGCAAGCAATAAATATTTCTCCCATCCATGAATTAAGTTCCTTTTCAATTGTACCTCTCCGAAGTAAGGTACCTCTGCATATTCTCAACTGTGTTTTCCTGATCTGATTCGCCATCAAAGAATTTGATTCTTTCTACTTCCAACCATTTTCTCTATTAAATAATTTTTAAAAATTGAGTTTTATGAAAAAGAATATCATTATAGCCCTTGTATCTCTTATTTCTTCAACCATAATTTTTGCTCAATCAAAAGCCGGGAAACAAGATGTTACGAAACATACGGTTCTGTATAGCTGCCCAGCGCACCACCAAGCCGTTGTTTTCAACCCTGCGAAATGCCCGAACTGTGGAATGGATCTGAATCTTTCCCAAAAAGAGCAAATGAAAATGCAGATCACAAAAGCCTATTCATGCCCGCCAAATGCAAATAATATAAGAGTAAGAAAAGGAAACAGGGTAAATCTTTCTCCAAAAGAAGAAATGAAAATGCAGGCAGTAAAATTTTATAATGATCTTAAACCGGGTAATGGAATGGATATGGCCATGTCATATTAATAAGTCAGAAGATAATATAATAGATACAATTAACTCTGATTTCGGCTGCAGTTCAATTTTTAATGTTTTTGGACTGCAGCCATTTTTTGACTATTTCTTGTCACGAGACAGGTTGATACGAACTTACTCCCACTCAACTCCCTATCAAAAGCCAGTCAAAAGCCACTCAAAGGCAGGGATAATGCATCAGCCGCCACTGTTAGCTGCACACACTTTTTTGCAATCAGCAGCACGTTCCCATTTGTTTAGGTGGGCATTTTATTGAGCCGTAGCTGCAAAAGACACAGCAATCGCCTTCCTTCGGACTTAGTCGTGTTTTGCAGTTTGTGCATTCATAAAAATATACGCACGCGTCGATTGGCATTAGTTCCTGTTGTTGATGCCCACAAACAGGACAAGTAATAACCGCCTGAAGTATGATTTCTTTGGAACCCATGAGTCTTAACCACTTTTTCAGGAGTGATTTGTAATGTTGGTTATGATAATGGGAGCAATGCCGCCAACAATATTTTGTGATTGTCAGGGGCTGCATATGCTATGTCTAGAATTCCAGGTCCAGTACAAACGTCACAATCTTGCCTCTGTTCTTCGCTCGTCGCGTTTGTCGTGCGTTACACAAAAATATTGGTAAAATCTTAGAGTGTTGCCAAAGGGTTGCAGCTAACACCCATATATCTGCTAGCCTGGTCATATTTTGGAAACAGTCATGATTTTACTGGGAAACCTTGACCACTGCAATAACTTTTTGTAAAGAATTGTTTTGAAGCCGTAAAAAATATACGGATGCGGGCAAACCATCATCATATACATCAATATTGTAGATCCCGGCGTCATAATTTTTATTGGTCAATATTTTTATAACCTGTCCCAATGGGTCGAGCATTTGTATCATGGTATTACCCCCAGCCGTACTGAATTGTATGGTAGTATTGATTGCATAAGGATTCGGCGACATTTTCAATGTCAGTTGCTGTGAATTTTTATTGGTGGTATCGATATCTTCCGGTAGTCCGCAAGGACCTCCCTGGATCAATGGCAAAGCCTGGAAATTCTGCAGTAAAACATCGTCCAGTTCGGGCTCTTTTACACAGAACCATTGTTGTAATAAGGATGAGTAAACACTCCTGAAATCATATTGGAAAGGAATATTGTTTACGACTTGTATATCGGCAGGAATATTGGGGCTTTGTCCTAATATTCCTTTTTTTACATGCTTTCCGAACATGATCAATGGTGCCGCCGCTCCATGGTCTGTGCCCAGGCTTGCATTTGATTTTATGCGTCGTCCGAATTCGGAAAAGGTCATCCCCAATACCCGGTCATCCAGTTGCATCAGTTCAATATCATTTTGAAAGGCACTGATAGCGGTCGAAATATTTTTCATCAGGTCGGCATGACTGCCTGTTGTTGTGTCACTGGCATTCACCTGTCTTTTGTGTGTATCAAAACCACCGATCGATACTGTATACACTCTTGTTTTTAACCCGCCTTTGATCAACCGGGCAACGATCTTTAACTGGTCTGCCAGCGCATTTGCAGTAGGATAAGTTGCCATGGTGGCTGCATGTTCATAAGCCTTTTTTATGATGTCGGAATAGATCTTTGTTTTTTCAGAGATCACGCGCAAAAATTTCAATTCTTTATTGGCATTAGCTGTTGTAAGTGCATAGTCTGAAAAAGGATTGACAAACGTGTATATTTTTTCGGGATCGGTAATGGAAAGCCCCATCGAATAAATAGTTCCCTGCAGATCGAGCGTTGGCATATCACTTATTTCAATCGCTAAAGGATCCGGCATATCACTGTTTGGGAAAGCATCCGGGTAACCAGGATATTCATCTTCGAGGTAACGACCTATCCATCCTGTTTTGACACGTTGTGAACGAAGTCTTGTTGTATCTCCGCTCATCCATATATCTCTCGCCTGGAAATGTGAAAAATTGGGATTATCATAACCGACAGATTGAACAATATTGATCTTCCCTTCATTGAACATGTTTTGCATAGCTGTCATTGCCGGATGCAGACCGGTTTTATCGGTTCCGTCAAGCCTTAACACTTTACTTTGTGGGATAGCCACATTGGTCCTGGCATTGTAATAGTTTGCATACATATCCAGAGGGATAACCATGTTCAGACCATCATTACCTCCCTGCAGTTGTACCAATACTAATACATGGTCAGTATCCGTGGCTGCCTGCAAAAGGCGCGCAAGCAAACTGTTTTCGTGCCCCATTCCTCTAAAAGAAAAACCGTTCAGCAGGGCAGGCATTGTAACGGCAGCAGGTATGGTACGATTCAAAAAATTTCTTCTGTTCATAAAGTATCGGTTTATTTCAATGGTACGTTTCAAAATTGCCTCAGCACAAATGAAATTCAGGAAGATTCATGATAAACCTGAACAATGCATTCAGTGAATCATTGATCATAGTTACATT
>JBIOGV010000216.1:0-6220 GCA_044448365.1 Chitinophagales bacterium | reverse complement strand
TTAGTGCAAAAAGAAGGAGTTGCAATCGATCTTCCTGCGGGTCCAAGTGAATTAGCCGTGTATGCCGACGCGACCGCTCACCCTGCTTTTGTAGCTGCTGATCTCCTGAGCCAGGCGGAGCATGGAATCGATTCGCAGGTTTTATTAATAACAGATCAGCAGTTATTGATTGATGAAATAATAAAAGAACTGGATGAACAAATCGTGCAATTGCCGAGAAAAAATATTGCAATAAAGGCCTTGGAGAATAGCAGTATCATTTTAGTAAAAGATGAAGCAGATGCCATTGCTCTTTTAAATGAATATGCACCTGAACATTTAATTCTTGCCTGCCGGAATGCAGATGATTTATCTGAAAGAATAGTAAATGCCGGTTCTGTTTTTCTCGGTCATTACTCGCCGGAAAGTGTGGGTGATTACGCCAGCGGTACGAATCACACATTACCAACGAACGGTTATGCAAAAGCATACAGCGGTGTAAGTATCGATAGTTTTGTAAAAAAAATTACATTTCAAAAATTGAGCGAAGAGGGATTAAAGAATATTGGGAAAACTGTTGAGCTGATGGCAGAAGCTGAAGGATTGCAGGCTCATGCGAATGCTATTTCTATTCGTTTGAATAAGATTGAACCACAAAGCCACTAAGGCACAAAGGCTTTGTGTAACTTGGCGCCTTCGTGCCTTAGTGGTTAAAAGAGATCAATAGACTTGTTATCATGTTCAAATTAGATAACCTTATAAGAGAAAATGTAAAGAAGCTTACTCCTTATTCATCAGCCCGTGATGATTTTAAAGGAGATGCAAAAATATTTTTGGATGCCAATGAGAACAGTCTTGGCTCACCGTTAACGAAATGCCTGCCTGCCGGACAGGCAGGGTACAACCGTTATCCCGATCCTCATCAATTAAAAGTGAAAGAGAAATTAAGTGAAATAAAAGGAGTTCCTGTCGAAAATATTTTCCTGGGCAATGGGAGCGATGAATGTATCGATATTTTGCAACGGGCTTTTTGCGAACCTGTTGTTGACAATATTCTTATTTGCCCGCCCACTTATGGCATGTATGAGGTTTGTGCTGATATTAATAATGTGCAAATAAAAAAAGTAAAACTTAATTCACAGTTTCAACTAAACCTCGAGGCAGTAGAAAAAGCAATTGATGATCACACGAAGATGATCTTTCTTTGTTCTCCCAATAATCCGACTGCAAATTCACTGTACCCGGAAGATATTGAGGTCATCCTGAACAATTATTTTGGATTGGTAGTGATTGATGAAGCGTATATTAATTTTTCAAGGCAAAGGTCATTTAGCACACAGTTAAATGAATATCCCAATTTAGTGGTGATGCAAACTTTATCCAAAGCCTGGGGGTTGGCTGCGCTTCGCATTGGAATTACTCTGGCTTCTGAAAAGATCATTGCCATCATGAATAAGATCAAACCTCCCTACAATATTAACCAGGCTTCGCAGGAATTAACATTGCAGGCTTTGAATGAGGTGGGGCAGGTGAATGATATGATCAATGAGATCATAAAAGAAAGAGCCATTTTATCCGGGGCTTTAGTAAATTTATCATTCGTAGAAAAAGTATATCCTTCTGATTCAAATTTCCTGCTGGTGAAAATGAATGACCCAATTGGCGTTTACAAAAAATTACTGGATCATGGGATCGTGGTAAGAGACAGAAGTAAAGTTGAATTATGTGAAGGCTGTTTGCGGATTACGGTTGGTACGGCAGACGAAAATCAAACTCTATTATATGTACTGGCTACCATTTGATGAACTCTTAATTATCTTTAAACAAAGATTTATGAAAAAGGTTGTTTACTACGCATTCTCCCTTTCCATATTGCTTTCAATCGTATTAGCATGTGGTAATGATTCATCCAAAAGCGGTGATTCAAAAAAAGATTCTACCGCAATGTCCCAAACAAGAAAAGACAGTACGGAAGATGAATCAAACAAAACTCCTGTTCACAATGATGTGCAATTAACATTACCGGCGGGATTCACTGCAATCGAAGTGACGCCGGGTATCGGGCCTGCCCGCCATCTTGTGGTTAATAGCAATGGTGATATTTATGTAAAAATGTCCAATGCAAAAGGTGATAAAGGCATTATGTTACTAAAAGATAAAAATGGAGATGGTGTTGCCGATGAGACTTCGGGTTTTGGAGATTATGGTGGCACTGGCATCGCCATAAAAAACGGGTATCTCTATGCTTCATCAAATACGGAAGTATTTCGGTATAAACTAAATGCTAAGAACCAGGTCATTGATACAAAGAATCCCGAAAAAATTATTACGGGTTTGATCGATCATGGTGAACATAATTCCAAATCTATTGCACTGGATGATGCCGGAAATATTTATGTAAACATAGGCGCTCCTTCAAATGCCTGCCAGGTAGATGATCGCAAAAAAGGTTCACCCGGCCAGGATCCTTGCCCACTGCTGGAAACAGCGGGCGGTATCTGGCAATTCAGGGCAGATAAATTAAATCAATCTTATGCGCAGGGAGTCCGTTATATTACAGGTACTCGCAATGTGGTGGGCCTTGACTGGAACAAACAACAAAAACAATTGTACCTGATGCAGCATGGTCGTGATCAGCTTCATGAACTTTTTCCGGATATGTATGATGAAAAACAAAGTGCAGAATTACCTGCTGAAGAAATGTTGCTCGCAAAAAAAGGTTCCAATTTTGGCTGGCCATATTGTTATTTTGATGAGTTCCAGAATAAAAAACTATTGAATCCTGAGTTTGGCGGCGATGGAAAAAAGCAGGATCGTTGTGCTTATGTTCCTCCACCAGTTGTAGCTTTCCCCGGTCATTGGGCGCCTAACGCACTTTTATTTTACACAGGTAAACAATTCCCTGAACATTATCGTAATGGTGCATTCATTGCTTTTCATGGTTCATGGAACCGTGCGCCGGAACCACAGGCAGGTTATAAAGTAGTTTTCGTTCCTTTCAAAAATGGAAAACCTTCGGGTAAGTATGAAGTATTTGCTGATGGTTTCACGGGTGTTCCTCAAATGACAGGCGGAGCGCAGGCGAAACATCGTCCTACAGGTTTGGCGGTAGGTCCGGATGGTTCCTTATATATTTCAGATTCGGAAAAAGGAACGATCTGGAAAATTGTTTATAAAGGGAAATAATTTTCTGTAGCAAACAACAGAATCACTATTAAACTTCTGTTGCAGCTTGTCCCGACGTGTCGGGATCGCACTTTTGTACGTCAGTAATTCTATTCAACAAAGAGTTACATAAATTCAATTTGCTGAGTCTAATTGAACATCAACACAAACTTTAATGAATCTTGCAAACATTAATAGTCTTCAAAGCTCCCCTTCAGGGGTTTGGGGTAAGCGCATTTTATTCATAGACCGTGATGGCACTTTGATCAAAGAGGCTCCGCCATCTTACCAGGTTGATGCCTGGGAAAAACTTGAATTTTATCCTGATGTTTTTAAATACATGAGTAAGATCGCAGACGAATTGGATTATGTATTGATCATGGTCAGTAACCAGGATGGATTGGGCACTCCATCATTTCCTTCCGAAAGTTTTTGGCCCATTCATCAGCATGTCATTAAGAGTTTTGAGAATGAAGGTGTGAGTTTTCATGCTACTCACATTGATAAAAGTTTCCCTGAAGAACATTCTCCAAACCGTAAACCGGGTATTGGCATGTTTACGGAGTATCTTAATACAGATGTTTATGATATTCCCAACTCGTTTGTTATCGGAGATCGTATTACTGATGTTCAGCTTGCAAAAAATTTAGGCTGCAAGGCGATCTGGTTGAACAATCACCCGGGATTGGGAGGAGCAGAGGTCAATGATAGTTTGGAGGAACTCCAGAAATCGGTCGCATTCGAAACACATCACTGGGAAGAAATTTACAGTTTCCTCAAACTTGGGTTGCGAAAAATTGTACATGATAGGAACACAAATGAAACTCAAATTCACATTGAATTAAACCTGGATGGAAATTGCAAGGCCAGGATTTCAACCGGACTTGGATTTTTTGATCACATGCTGGATCAGATTGCAAGGCATGGAAAAATCGATCTGACCATACAGGTGAAAGGTGATCTGGATATTGATGAACACCACACAATCGAAGATACAGGCATTGCATTGGGTGAAGCATTTGCAAAAGCATTGGCCGATAAAAAAGGAATGGAAAGATATGGATTTACTTTACCCATGGATGAAGCCGATGCCAAAGTGCTGATCGATTTCGGCGGCCGCAACTGGATCGTTTGGAATGCAGAATTCACCAGGGAAAAAATAGGGGAGATGCCTACAGAAATGTTTTTTCATTTTTTTAAATCATTTTCCGATGCGGCTAAATGCAATCTGAATATCGAATGCCACGGAGAAAATGAGCATCATAAAATTGAAGCGATCTTTAAAGCCTTTGCAAAAGCTATTCGCATGGCGGTAAAACGAGACCCAATCAGTAATTATTTACCTTCGACGAAAGGAGTATTGTGAACTATCGGTTTGAAATCGTCTTCGTCAAATAAAATTTCTACGTGAACCCTGGCATTTCGACTATTGCCGGAAAATTTAAGCGGTAAGTATGACGTTGAAAATAGGGTGCAATTCGAATTCCCGCATGCTAATACACTCCTGTAGTTTTTTTGCGAAGCTTCTGATGCCCTCTTTTCGGGAGGAGAAGCAACCTGATGATCCAGGACATTAAGAGATCAACCGCAGGAAAATTTGGAATGCCCTTGTGAATTTGTTGTGTTAATAAAAAACATTTTCTCAACTTGTATCAAAAATAGTTCTGTCATGAGAAAGAATCTTCTGTTCGCTGCTGCTTTTATCTTGCAACTGGTCTTTGTAAATTTTGTCTTTGCACAAGAATCAAATCTGAATGAAAATTATTCAGCGTATCTCCCGGAAGTAAGAGCATTTAATAAACAACTTGCCCAGATGCCTCAAACCGGCACAACGTTAACCAAAGAAGGTTTGTCAATAGAAAGAAAAATGATGGAATCATATTCTTTTGGCAAAACTCAATTACAACCATCGGTGAAAAACATAAAGGGTCCTGCAGGAAACATTGCGCTCAGAATTTTCAAACCTGATACGATCCGTGCTGTTGTAATGGATATACATGGCGGCGCATGGTCTTTGGGAAGTGCAGCAGGGGATGATTTGTTAAACGATGAGATGGCCCGGACCTGTAAAGTGGCAGTGGTAAGTGTCGATTACCGGCTGGCTCCTGAAGCACCTTTTCCCGCATGTGTAGAAGATTGCAAAGCTGCCGCAAAATGGTTGGTGACTAATGCTATGTCAGAGTTTGGCACCGATAAGCTATTCATTTCGGGAGCTTCAGCCGGCGGTCATTTGAGTGCGGTAACCGCCATTTATATCAGGGACTCGCTACACGCCATTGATAAGGTGAAAGGTGTAAATCTTGTATTTGGTTGTTTTGATCTTGGACGCACACCTTCCAGCAGGCAGGCAACGGACAGCACACTAATTCTTTATAAAAAAAATATAGATGAAATAGTTCAACTCGTGTTTCCTGGTTGGAGCATAGAGCAGCGGCAAAAACCGGAATATTCTCCCTTGTATGCTGATTTAAAAAATTTACCCCCGGCTTTATTTACCGTGGGCGCCATCGATCCATTGATAGATGATACATTTTTCATGGAAGACCGATGGAGAATGGCAGGCAATAAAACTTTTCTTGCTGTCTATCCTGAAAGCCCACATGCTTTCAATTTTCTCCCTTCAAAAATGGCGAGAGCGGCAAATGAAAGGATGTACCGATGGATCTCGGCACTGTGCTCAAAATAACATCTTTAAATTTTTGAAATCAGGAGTCAGCTTATTTTCTATTGTTTTTCAAGTTATCTTCATGACAGATCACGAGATTCAGTTTTGCACCGATTACATTTTCATATCATTAAATTGATTGATGGCCATACTTTAAAACCAAACGATTGTTATGCAGGTAATTCTTGGAATTATTTTTCATTTCATCGGCGGCTTTGCTTCGGGAAGTTTTTATGTGCCATTTAAAAAAGTGAAAGGCTGGAGCTGGGAAAGCTACTGGATCACTGGCGGTTTATTTTCCTGGCTCATTGTTCCACCGATCGCTGCCTGGCTCACGGTTCCGAATTTTTCTGAGATCATTTCACAAACATCTTCTTCCACTTTTTGGTGGACCTATTTTTGGGGAATTCT
>JBIOGV010000215.1:0-6236 GCA_044448365.1 Chitinophagales bacterium | reverse complement strand
TGAGCTTGCCAAAGAAAATATCCGGGATTATGTGACCGGTAAATTATTTAAAAACGATTCCTATCAATCCATTTCTTATGGAGAATTATCTGCCCGAAAGGGAAAAGATCCGAAAATTGCATGGTCCATTGAGCACAAATTTGCAATTACCGGTATCCAAAAAAATGCAGATAAAATAACTTCAGTACAGAAGTTGCACAGGTTCCTGTTCTATTTTGATGATAAAATGAATGTGCTCTGGGCAGAGAGCTATTTCGAATAGCTATTAAAACGGTTGAGAAATTTATAGTATTGACATTTGCCTGAAGCGACGGATGCAGACGGTTTCATTTTTTTGATTTGTCTGCGGGAAGAACCGGCAACTCTGTCTTAGTCATAGTAACTTTTCTATGCAAATTTCACAATTCCTGCAGAGGAAAACACTCATTAACTTCATCGGGGTCTTTGTTTTAATATTATCATAAAAAATAAAAATAAATTGCTCCGGTCAACGTTATAGAAAATACCCGTTTATTAATCCGTCATATGAAAGATTTTATTGAAAAACCAAAGCAGAATGTTTTATTATTTATTCTATTGGCCGGACTTCTGATTTCTAATTCCGGATGTAACACAAATGCTTCCGTAAATTCAGTTCAAATTGCTATTGGAAAACAATTTGCAGTTGCTGCGGAAGAGGCCATTTTGCCTCAACCTAAGACTGCTTTTATTTTGAGCCGGCCGCAGATCCCTATTCTTTGTTATCACCAGATCCGCAACTGGACATCTTCTGATTCTAAGAGAGCTGAAGATTATATTGTGCCTGTAAGCAACTTCCGTGAACAAATGGAATTGCTTGCCAAAAATGGTTATCATACTATATTGCCTGATCAGTTATATAGTTACCTGCTGAAAGGAACTTCATTGCCATCCAGCCCAGTGATGATAAGTTTTGATGATACCCGTGCTGAGCAATTCACGGTGGCCGATGCTGAAATGAAAAAATATGGGTTTAAAGGAGTTTTTTTTATTATGACTGTATCTCTTGGCAGGCCGGGTTATATGACCAAAGAAGAAGTAAGACAACTGGCTGATGAGGGAAATATCATTGGTTCACACACGTGGGATCACAGCAATGTAAAAAATTATCTTGCGGAAGATTGGATCAAACAGGTTGACAAGCCTTCACAACAGTTGGAAAATATTACGGGTAAGCCTGTAAATTATTTTGCATATCCTTTTGGTCTATGGAATCAGAAAGCGATCGAACAATTGAAACAACGCGGTTTCAAAGCTGCCTTTCAATTGTCTGCAAAACGAGATGAAAATGATCCGCTTTTTACGATTCGGCGCATCATTATACCGGGTGCATGGGGCACCACTACTTTACAGAAATGGATGGATCAGAGCTTTTGAAGAATAAATAGAGAGCCAATTTGAAAATTAATTTCACGCGAAGACGCTAAGATTAGATACACGGCGCAAAGTTCTAACCTGAACCCATTCCTGCTCCACTGTTTTGGTGAAATGAAACTGACCCATTGCCAAAGAACACATCTTTCTCATTTATTTCAATAATATAATTTAGTCGAATTACCGGAACAATCCTCCATGATTTAATTCCCCGGGGATCACTTATACAGAAAATAATTTTTCTTTTTATTGATTTTTTACATTTGCTCTCCCATCTCACGGGTTGGGGAATTGTATATTTAATCAATCAAAACTTTCTGTATGAAATATTCTGTCTGTTTCTTTCTTGCTTTCCTGCTATTCAATTATTCATTGCTTGCCCAGGAGAAAGGGTACTACAGGAATCCTGCCATTTACCAAAATACAGTTTTCTTTACTGCCGAAGGCGATCTGTGGAAATATGATATGACCAGTGGTGTGACGTCGAGGCTGACCACGAATCCCGGTATTGAAAGAAACCCGGTTGTTTCTCCTGATGGAAAGCAAATTGTTTTCGTTGGAGCGTATGAAGGTGTTTCTGATTTATACCTCATGAGCATTAATGGAGGGGTTCCCAAAAGACTCACCTATGATTTTGATGGAAGGATCAAAACAGCCGGATGGACAAATGATGGAAAGGTCATGTACACGAGTAATCGTTACAATAGTCTGCCGGATGAGCAAATGATAAAATTGGATCCAAATACTTTATCTTATAAAGTAGTGCCGTTAGCGCAGGTTTCTGACGGATGTTATGATGAAAACGGCATTTTATTTTTTTCAAGGTTGCCAAAGCAGGGCAGCAATAATAAACGCTATGTGGGCGGCACTATTCAGCAATTGTGGAAGTATGACGGCAAAGAAGAAGCAAAATGCCTGACCTGCGATTTTGACGGAACCAGCTACAACCCGATGATCTATAAAAATAATATCTACTTCGCCTCAGACCGCGATGGTTCCATGAATATCTGGTCAATGAATAAAGATGGAAAATCACTGAAGCAATTGACTTTTTCAAAAGAATGGGATATTAAGTCACCGGCGATGTATGGTTCAAAGATCGTTTACCAGCGTGGAGCAGATCTTTGGGTTTATGATGTAGAAACCAACCAGGCAAAAATGCTTGACATCACTCTTAGCTCTGATTTTGATCAGCGTAAACCGAGATGGATAAAAAATCCTGTTGAATCAATAACATTTACTAACCTCTCGCCAAAGGGAAATTATACTGCTATAATCAGCAGGGGACGATTGTTTGTTGCACCCATAAAAGGTGATCGCTGGGTGGAAATAAACCGTAAGAGCGGTATTCGTTTTAAAGAAGTTCATTTTTTAGACGAAAGAACACTTATTTATATGTCAGATGAAAGCGGTGAATTTGAAATTTGGAAAACTGCAGCGGACGGAACGGGAACCCCGCAACAATTAACAAAGAACAGTAAAATTCTCATAAGAGCAATAAGCGTTTCACCTGATGGAAAATTTATTGCCTATATTGATAAAGATGAGACCCTGCGTGTTATTGACGCCACTGCAGGATCAGTAAGATTTCAATACACCGATACTGATTTCGGCATTGGCGATATAAGTTGGTCATCAAATAGCCAGTATTTTACATTTAGTCACGGATTGGTAAATCAAACATCGCAAATAAGTTCTGTTGAGATCGCATCTGGTAAAATGACAGCGCTTACATCTGACCGGCTTGACAGTTATACTTCGTCATGGTCATCAAACGATCATTGGCTTTATTTTCTTTCCGATAGAAAATTTATGACAAAGGTCCGTGCACCCTGGGGATCAAGACAACCCGAACCGTATTATACTGGAACGACAGCCATCTATGCACTCCAGGCAGACACTTCAGAGAAATTTCCCTTTACTCCAAAAGATGCATGGCGACAAGAGGATACTTCAACAAAACAGGCAAAGGATGATACTAAAAGTTCGAAAACAAAACCTGTTGTCACCGCCTCTTCGAAAGCTATTGATTGGAATTTGACAAAGCGAATGCTTTATACAATCCCTGTTAAAGCAGGTAATTTAGGAAGTCTTTCGATGGGAGATGGAGTGCTTTATTGGCTTGACTACGGCGAATCAACTGATGGTACGGCAAAACTTTTTGCTTTAAAAACAGAGTACAATAAAGAAGCTCAGCCAACGGAAGTCGCATCAGGAATAAATCAATTCCAGATTTCTGCCGACAGAAAGAAAATTTTAATAATAAAAGGAAGAACCATGGCCGCTGGAAATGCCAATGGCGAAAAGATCGATATAGACAAAAATAAAATTGAACTCGCTAACTGGAATTTCCAAATTGATCCTGTTGAAGACTGGAAAGAAATTTTTATGGACGCCTGGCGGATGATGCGCGATTATTTTTATGACCGCGACCTGCATAAAGTAGATTGGGTGGCTGTAAGAAAACAGCATGAGATTTTATTAGACAGGATTTCGGATCGGTATGAGCTGGATGACCTGATCGCACAAATGGTATCTGAACTGTCTACTTTACACACATTTGTGTTTGGTGGCGATAAGAGAGTTTCTCCGGATCAGATCCCAACCGGTTTTTTGGGGGCAAGATTCCAGACAAATCCGAAAGGAATTAAGATCGATCATATTTATAAAAGCGATCCTGATTATCCTGAATCATCGTCACCGCTTGACAAACCTGATCTGTCGATTAAAGACGGAGATATTATAACATCAATTGATGATGTGCCTTTAAAAACCGTTCAGGATATTTCCGTGTTACTTGCCAATAAAGTGGATGTGACGGTAAAACTTAGTTTGTTAAACAGCCAGATGCAATCGTATTCGCAGGAAGTAAAACCAATTTCAGCATTTGCGGAAACTATGTTACGCTATAACGAATGGGAGCTTACATGTAGAACAAAGGTTGACAGCAGCAGCGATGATCAGATCGGATATATACATTTAAAAACAATGGGCAGCGGCGATATGGATGATTTCGTCAGGCAATTTTACCCCATTTACAACAGGCAGGGGTTGATCATCGATGTTCGTCATAACGGAGGTGGGAATATTGATAGCTGGATACTGGAAAAATTAATGCGCAAAGCGTGGATGTACTGGAAAGGCAGAACAGGAAAACCATACTGGAACATGCAATATGCTTTCAGAGGTCATATGGTTGTGTTGTGTGATCAATTTACCGGCTCCGATGGTGAAGCATTTACGGAAGGATTCAGAAGACTTGGTCTTGGAAAAGTAATTGGCATGCGCACATGGGGAGGAGAAATTTGGCTTAGTGCCGACAATGTTCTTGTTGACAACGGAATTGCTACTGCCGCTGAATACGGTGTTTATGGTCCCGAAGGAAAATGGCTGATAGAAGGTCATGGAGTGGATCCTGATGTTGTGGTTGACAATCTTCCCAACGAAACGTTTAAGGGCAAAGATGCGCAACTTGAATATGCGATCAACTATTTAAAAGAACAAATAAAAAAAGAACCCGTTGTAGTGCCGCCTGTTCCTGCCTATCCTGATAAATCTTTTAAATACAAAGCATACTGACGAAGTGTTCGGTATTAAAAAATTGGTAGCCTCGCATGAATTGATGCGAGGCTTTTTTATAGACTTAAAATAATAATGAAGATTGATAAAACAGAATATTATAATCAATAGTCCTTCAATTTATCTATTGCCTTTGTGTATTGTTCCAGCAAGTCAGGTGCCCTAGTTACCGCCCACGCAAGGTAATTATCACGAAGAAGGATTAATGATGTCTTTAAATTTTCCGGTCTTCTTGATTCCCAGGACAACAATAGTGTACCAATTTCATCTTCCACCTTTGTGATGCGTTGCTGGTTGTTATAAATATCTGTAAGAAGACTGTAAGTAGGCAAATCTAATTTTGAAAAAACATTATTTTGCTTTGCAACTTGCCAGGCAACATCATTCAGGTCATGCCTTAAAACACCACTGTCTATTATTACAGTCAGATGTACTTCTCCATTATTAATGAATTCCCGGGCATAATCAGTATGTTCTAATGCCGAGTCAATTCTTCTCAAAATTTTGTTGTGATATTGATACTGATCTTCTTCTTTTTCTTTGTTGCTGATAAGTTCATCACGCAATTGATGTAACACCTGGCGCGTTTGCTTTTCTTCATGCAATTTGGTGAACCATTCCGTTAATCCAAGGGCAAGGACAACGCTGAAGATGATTAATAACGATTCTCCAAGATATTCTTTCCAGTTTCTTACTGTGAGGACTTCGGGCCGCTCATTCTTTGTTTTTTGCGTTAAGTTTTTTTCAGTATCTGTTTTTTTATTTTGTTCTTGTTTCGGCTGAGGTGCAGGTGTTTGCTCTTGCATAAACAGAATTTACTTCAATATAAAGAATTATTTATTCCAAAGGATTGTTTCCCGTTTACCCATGCATTTCGACTAATTAGTTAGCTCCTTAGCGAGCACTATATATACACAAGCAATCGTTTCAACCGGCCTTCTTTTTTAAGAAGGCTTTTATTTTCAGTTAGCATGTATTAATAAATGGATTTTCAGACAAGTTACCCGTCAATTCCCGTTAGTTGCCCGGTCATTCCGTCAATTACTCACCGGCATTATTATAAATTCAACCGGTGAGTAGTTTTGGGATAGTTGCCATAACTCTGAAAAAGTAAGTATCTTAATGAAGCAACTTCTCAGTATGTATAGTTGTTCTCACAAACCAACACTAACTAAAAAGGAATTCTTTTCTTTTGAAAGTCTGCGCATTCGAATAAAACCAGTCTTTCTCTTATTGTTGTGTGTGTGTTTGGTAATAGTTCTTTC
>JBIOGV010000214.1:0-6242 GCA_044448365.1 Chitinophagales bacterium | reverse complement strand
CAAATGGATAAAGAAGGTTTTGGCAGTTGCACATTTACCCAGGCTTGTGAAGCAGTTTGTCCCAAAGAAATTTCTGTTACCAATATTTCAAGATTGAAAAGAGAATACCTGCGCGCGGGATTGGAAGCGGATAAATAACTAGTGCTGTTTATTAGCAGAACACAACATAACATTACTCAATTTTTAAAAGTCCGTCAAGGACTGGTTTGATTTTTAAATAAACATAGGTTTTAGCTTTTTCTCCTGCTTCTCCACCGCCCCAGGCAGCAATCACTTTACAATTTTGGTCTATAATAAAAATCATAGGATGTTCTAAAACGCCGAATAAATCTTCAATTTCTGTAGCATCAGGAATAATTGTGAAGTCAAATTGATATTTTGGGAAAAATCTTTTTTTCAGGCTTTTCTTGTTTTCAACAGTGAAGCCAAGAAAACTAACACCTTTATCCTTGTATTCTTTTACCAATTGATTTAAAGCGGGCATCTCAGCAATGCACGGCGGACAGCCAATGAACCAAAAATTAATGACAACTATTTTCCCTCTTAATTCTTTCGAATTTATTTCTTCACCATTTAATGTCTTGCTATTGAAAGAGGGCATCGATTTTCCAACAATGCATTTTTGCCATTCATCATCTAATTCAAGATATTTTTTTTGATCAGCCGAGTCTAATTTCCCCTTCTTCAGAAGTCTGCTAACTATTGCATTCTTATTATCGGCACATTTCTGGAACTCATTCTGCGATGCTGATTGAATTGTCAACAAAAGGATAAACAGAACAGTCATTAAAATTTTCATGATAGAATATTCAGTTTTTATAAATGCGAGGTTCTTTTTACTTAATTCTCTGAAGTTTCTCCAAAAATGCTGCATTTCATTGGAATTAACAGGTGGTGATAAGAAAAAGGCAATAAAAGCCCGATTTTTACGATTTTACTCTAAACTCACTGCTATTGAAGCAATTGAGCCGGATATTATTGCTGCTTTCAATGTTTCTGCCATCCCTCTGGAGTAGTGGACAATTTCCTGTGCAGAACGGAAAGACACTTTCTAACCTGAGGATAAAAAAAATGCCTGTTGCTGATACCATGCATTTAGATACGATCAGCATTGTTCCAAGGACTTTAGCCATTGCCCATGTTCCTGATTCGGATTACCATCTCGATTTTATAAAAGCCATTTTATATTGGAATAAGAAACCCCAGGCGGATAGCGTTACGATTGCTTACAGGGTGTTTCCGTTTAAATTAAATCCTGTCGCTCAGCATTTGAGTTATGACAGCATTTCAAAAATCCCTTTCATCATTCCGCTCAGTTTTAATAACAATAACCAATATGGTTCTGCGAAAGGAATGTTTGATTTTGGGAGTTTGAGCACTTCAGGATCATTCGGCAGGCAAATATCTTTTGGGAACAGCCAGGATGCGGTATTGAATTCAACTCTCAATTTGCAAATGCAGGGAATGCTGGGTGATAGTATCGAAATTCATGCAGCGATCACTGACAACAATATCCCGATACAACCGGATGGGAACACGCAGCAGTTAAGTGAATTTGACCAGGTGTTTCTTCAATTCAAAAAAAGAAACTGGCAATTGAATCTGGGGGATATCGATATACGACAAAATCAAAGTTATTTTCTGAATTTTTACAAACGCCTTGAAGGAATTTCATTCGAAACGAATAATCGGATTTCAAAAATGGTTAATTCAAATACACTGGTAAGCGGTTCTATTGCGAAGGGAAAATTTACCAGGAATGTGTTCCAGGGTCTTGAAGGAAACCAGGGACCCTACAGGCTTACAGGCGCCAACAACGAATTCTTTTTTATTGTGCTGGCAAACACGGAAAGAGTTTTTTTAGATGGTGAGCTGATGCAGCGTGGCGAAGACCAGGATTATGTGATCAATTACAATACCGCGGAAATCACCTTCACTCCAAAAAGAATGATCACAAAGGATACAAGAATACAAGTGGAATTTGAATATGCCGACAGGAATTACCTGAATGCGAATTTGTACCTGTCGCAGGATTTCTCGATCAATAAAAAATTAAAACTTCATTTGGGAGCGTTTAATAACAGCGATGCCAAAAATTCCCAGATCAACCAGACCCTTGATGCGAACCAAAAGCTTTTCCTGACCAATTTGGGAGACAGTATTCAAAACGCTTTTTATCCCAACGCCTCGCTTGACACATTTGCAGCAGGAAAGATTTTATATGCAAAAATTTATTTCAATAACGGGCCAGCGATCGATTCATTTTATCAATATTCAACCAACCCGGACAGCGCCATGTATAATTTATCATTTGTGAATGTGGGTGCAGGTAAAGGAAATTATGACACACTTTATAATGGAGCCAATGGAAAAGTTTATCAGTATAAACCGCCTGTAAATGGAGTAAAACAGGGAAGCTATGAACCGGCTTTGCTTCTTGTTACTCCAAAAAAGCAACAGTTGATAGACCTGGGAATTGACTATGCCATCAGCAGGAATACGTCTGTAAAAACGGAAGTGGCGAGGAGTAATTATGATGCCAATACGTTTTCCAAAATAAACAATGGCGATGATGCCGGCTATGCCGCCAAGGTTATATTGAATAATATTTCACCATTGCGAACAAGGAATTCGCAGGAATTAAAATTAATTACCGGCCTGGATTATGAATATGTGCAGGATAAGTTCAAACCACTTGAGAGACTACGGCAAGTAGAATTTACAAGAGACTGGGGCCTGCCACTGGTTTTGAATCCCGCTACCGAAAATATTATTAAGGCATCTGCGGAATTAAAAAATAAATACAATAATTCTATCGGGTATCAATTTACAAATTATAGCAGGAGCGATAATTATAATGGTTATCAGAGTTCAATTTTGCAAACTGCAAATTTGAAAGGATGGCACATGAACAACCAGTTTGTCATTACGAATTTCAAAACATTGACTGCAACCGGGTATTTTCTCCGGCCGACACTGGACATGAGCAAGGAGCTGAATAAACTTTGGGGCATGCGGCTGGGAGCCAGTTATGCATTGGAGCAAAATCAAACAAAAAACAAGCAAACTGACACGCTTGATGTAAACAGTTTTTCTTTTGACACGTACTCCGTTTACCTCCAGTCCAGTCAGCGGAAAAAAAATAAATACGGCATTACTTTTTTTACGAGAACTGATAAATATCCTTTTTACAAAGGACTTGTCAAGGGTGACCGCAGTTACAATGTCAATTTACAAACGGAACTGGTCAGTAATCTGCATAACCAGTTTTTATTGAATGCAACGTACCGGAAATTAAAAGTGCTGAATTCGCAGATCTCTACCCAGAAGGATGATAATACGATCCTGGGTCGTGCAGAATATATAGCGAACGAATGGAAAGGATTGTTAACGGGAAATGTTTTATACGAGGTAGGAGCAGGCCAGGAACAAAAAAGAGATTTCGCTTATCTCGAAGTTCCGGCAGGTACAGGACAGTACGCCTGGATCGATTACAACAATGACGGTGTTCAACAGTTGAATGAATTTGAATTAGCTGCTTTTCCTGACCAGGCAAAATTCATCCGCATTTTTACGCCAACGAATGAATATGTAAAAGCCGATTACAATACTTTAAATTATAGTGTATCGGTAAATCCACATGCGGTGATGAGTGGTTCTAAATTGAAGGGGTTTTCGAAACTCATTTCAAGAACCAACTGGCAATCTTCCATGCAGGTATCAAAAAAATCTATTGCAAAAAATAATTTCGAATTCAATCCTTTCAAATATGCTTTGAATGATACGGCATTGATAACCCTTAGTACTGTGTTGCTGAATACGTTTTCATTTAATCGGTACAGCGGTGGGTGGGGATTTGACATCACTAATTTGCAGAACAGCGGAAAATCATTACTGACCTATGGCTATGAAAGCAGAAAACTGAATGACTGGATATTCAAGATCAGGGTGAATTTGAGCCGGTCCATTACGTTTGATATCAATACTAAAAAGGAGCTTAATTCTTTAAGTACTGCAAACCCTCAATTTGAAAATCGCAATTATATCATTCACGATTACATGGCGGAACCGAGAATAACTTTTATAAAGGGAACCGTTTTCCGGTTTGTAACAAGCTATGCTTTTGATAGTAAGAAAAATGATACTGCTTTTTTGGGGGGGCAAAAAGCTGTGTCAAATGCTTTGAATTTTGAAACGAAATATAATGTTTTGAGAAGCGCTTCCATTGGCGCTACGTTTACTTTTAATACGATCAATTTTACCTCCACTCATGCTAACGATGCCAACAGTACTGTAGGTTATATTATGCTGAATGGCTTACTTCCCGGAAAAAATTATTTATGGAATCTGAACTGCACAAAAACCTTATTGAATAATCTCGAATTGCGTGTTGAATATGAAGGGCGCAAAGCCGGGGATTCAAGAGCTGTGCACAGAGGAACTGCGAGTTTGAATGCACTCTTCTGAACCGGGATTTGGGGAGATTGGAAAGGATTGAGAGGAAATGAATGAATAAATATGATAACAAATGATTTGAATGAATGATGAGTAGCGAGTAGTCCACATTGATATACATCATTCAGGGCTGAATAGCGAATGGAACGTACAAGTGAGTGACACAACAGCAGCTGATAAGAATTACAGAAGCAGGCTCCATAATGTCCTTGTCATCCAAAAAATCCTTCTAATCATGCCTGCCTGCCGGTAGGCAAGGGTCAGACATTAAACCGAAAATGCATCACATCTCCATCTTTCACTACGTATTCCTTTCCCTCAATCCTTAATTTGCCGGCATCGCGGCAGGCAGTTTCGGAACCGTATTGTATGTAATCATCGTAAGAAATGACTTCTGCTTTTATGAATCCTTTTTCAAAATCTGTATGAATCACCCCGGCGGCTTGCGGAGCTTTCCAGCCCTGGTGTATTGTCCATGCACGAACTTCCGGTTCTCCCGCGGTAAAATAGGTAAATAGATTCAACAGCCTGTAAGCAGAATGGATCAAACGATCCAATGCAGGCTCTTCCATTTTATATTCTTTCATGAACAATTCCTTATCGGGGCTTTCCATTGAAGAGATCTGTTCTTCAATAGAATTATTCATAATGATCATTTCGGAATTTTCTTTTTTGATCGCTTCTTTCAATGCATCTGAAAATTTATTCCCGGTGTGCATGGAGGCTTCATCTGTATTGGCAACATACAGCACCGGTTTGTCGGTCAATAAAAAAAGATCAGCGACTGCCGGTTTTTCTTCCTTTGTCAAACCTAGTTCGCGGATATTTTTTCCATTCTCTAACTGATCATAACAACGTTTCAATATTTCTAATTCCGCTCTCAGTTTTGCATCACCTGTCTTTGCCAATTTTTCAGTGCGTTGGACTTTTTTCTCCACGCTTTCCAGGTCTTTCAATTGAAGTTCTGTGTCTATCACTTCTTTATCGGCAACGGGATTGATCGGTCCTTCTTCGCGCAAAATAGTTTCATCTTCAAAACATCTTACCACGTGAATGATGGCATCCACTTCCCGGATATTTGCCAGAAATTTATTTCCCAAGCCTTCACCCTTGCTGGCACCGCGAACCAAACCGGCAATATCAACGATCTCGATCTGGGTCGGCACAATTCGCTTTGGATGTACTAACTCAGCCAATTTATATAAGCGCTGGTCCGGCACATCTACCAAACCTACATTCGGTTCAATGGTACAAAAACGATAATTGCTTGCCTGCGCTTTCGCGTTATTACTTACTGCATTAAACAGAGTTGATTTACCAACGTTGGGAAGCCCTACAATGCCTGCTTGTAATGCCATTCTATTACGATTTAATAATTACGATTTACAATTTGGGCTGCAAAGATAATTGAAGAAATTTTTTATGAATCGTAATTCTGGATTGTATAATGTCTCAGTTTGAAAGTATTTTTCACGCAAAAGCGCAAAGAAACGCAACGAATACAAAAGATTTTAGCGGCCTCGCCAGGTTTTAATAAGCTGCGTGAAATCAACTGAGGCACCATCTGAATGATAATTCCTCCTTACAAATTTTCTTCCGGAACATTCACCACGAGGTCATTCAGATAGGCTTTGCCTTGAATGTTGTGCGACACCCAGCGAATCCGCCAAATGCCTCCCTGCAAAATGGAAACATTTTTATAGCCCTGGTCTTTCAACCATTTTGCAGACTCAAAAATATTGTCCTGGCTATTAAATCCGTAAATAATTACAGGTATATCTTTTGAT
>JBIOGV010000213.1:0-6256 GCA_044448365.1 Chitinophagales bacterium | reverse complement strand
TATGCTACGGCATGGATCGTTTGATTTACAGATTGCTTTTTTGAAGAAACGATTGTTACATTCTCGCCAAGCACTTCACCGGTCTGCAATGTCAATGAAATGGCTGATGGTGCAATGATGGTTTGCGATTGATGTGTTGCACTCCATTGCAGTGTTGCCCCCGCATCGATCTTTACCTGGATATTGCCACCGGGAGAGGTTATTGTGAAGGTTTTATTTTTCTGTGAGTTAAGATGGAAACTGATTACGGTAAATAATATAAACCAGATTTTTTTTGGACTGAGCATACTGGATGATTTAGGAGTATGTGAAGATAGGGAGTTCTTCAAATTGAAGCATTCCACTTTTCTTTTTATTGAAACAAAGAAAAGAGCAAAAGGAAAACTCAGTATCCATCCAGGATATCTCTTACCATGGCTAGAGGAATGATTGCTTTTTCGGGGCGGTTCATCAATTCATATTTCAGGGCGTCGAGTGCTTTTTCCAATAAATAGTTTTGCAGCATGATCCTGAGATCATCGTTTGACTTTGGAATAAGATCCGTTTCTTTTACAGTTTCAAGGTAGGCGCCCAGGAAAAACCCATTCATATAATGAATCCACAGATCTGCGTAGACAAGTATATGCGATATCTCTTCTTTTTTAACATGCGGGGTTGACAAAAAACCTTCATAGCCTGCATAATAAAAAGAACGGATCATAAACGCTACATCCCAAAGAGGCGATCGTTTTATTCTTGCTTCGCTGTAACTGTGTGATGGCAATCCCCCAAAATCATGAATGGCCACGTCCTTTCCTGTCAGCAATATTTGTGCAAGGCTCAGGGTGCCATGTATCCGGATCTTAACCACATCAAGCTTCCTGCTGTAGATCTTTTTAAAGATAGAAAGCATTTCGTTCTTTCGGCCCAGTAGCTTGTCTATTGCAGGCTTTTCATTATCGGGCACGAGCGTTTTATTCCGCTGCATGTTGTTGTAAGTTTCTCTTACCAGCCCCACCATCGAAGAAAATAATGATCGCTGGTAATGAAGAGAAAAATTTTCAGGAGCAAGATCTTTCTGGATTTTTGCCTGTGCCAATGCCAGGTGTAACCTGCCTGAACGTAATCCTAATAAGCGACTTTGTTCGGATGCTCTTGCTCCAAGCAGATCCTGTAATCCTGTTGACAAACTTTCAAAGCTTACCGGTTCTGTTAAACTTCCGGGGTATTTTATTGTTTCAAGAAAATCTTTTTTTGCTGCCAGTATTCTTTCGATGTAGTTGTTTACCCTTTCGAGCATATAACCATACCCATCACCATGATTTTCTATCATCCGCTGCATCATGGCCAAAACAAATGTTCCCTTCACGAATTTCCATTCGACTGAGCCCAGATATTCAGGTGTATACTGAAACTTTGCCTGTTGAAACAGGTATTGAGATATTTCGTGATCGGGATTGATTCCCATTTCCACTTTTCTGTAAACTTTCAGGAAAAAATGATTATCGTAAGCAATAGCAGTGTTATCCTGGTGTTTGCTTAAATGAATACGTGAGCGGATCTCCGGGTGATCCCCGAAATATTTTTTTATTTCAGCAGCACCGGTAAATTCTATTGCAGATGTTTTAAAAGATAAACTTTTATCTCCTGCGATATTTTCAAATAACCAGGATTGCATGGATGGAGTAAAAAAAGCGTCACACAAAATACCTTCCCGGCCATCTAACTTTATTTTGGAAAGAACAGCCTGCGGAAATTCCTGCAACAAACTATCTGCAAATTTATTTTTTTCAAAGGTTAACGGCAACAGATACGTTTCAGGCAAACCGCTCTTGTAACTCACTTCTATCACCAATAATGAAACGTCGCTATTCCCAGGAGCCAGGTTGACACATTCGACAATCTTACAACTGTAAATGACACGTTGTTTTCCCGAAAACCAATTTGTCTTTACGAGATAAACAGGAAGAATTTCATTCTCCAGATTTTCTTTCACATCTTCTTTTTCGAAAAGTTCTTCCCATGTCCTTAAAGACAGTTCAGGCAACTCTTCTTTTTTAACCGGTCCCTGCCCGGTTCTTTCCAGACTAAACCATTGAAAACTGTGTGCACCGAGAGTAAAAAAATAAGGGATGCTTCTTATTGCTGGAAAACTATTCTTACTGAAAATTTCCACCGGAACACATCCATTGTATTCCATAAGATCAATTTCAGCCGGCTGTGAGAATTTTGAAAGGTTCACAATTATCAAAAGCGTTTCATCTTCATAATGCCGTGTAAACGCCAGCACTTTTGGATTATCGACATTAATAAATTTCATATCACCCCGGCCAAAAGCCTTATACTTTTTGCGCATGCTTATCAAATGCTTCATGAACCAGAGCAGTGAAGAAGTATTTCTGATTTCAGTTTCTACATTCACTGCTTCATAGTTGTATTGAGGATCGAGGATAACGGGCAGATAAAGTTGCTGGGGATTGGTACGCGAAAAACCGGCATTACGGTCAGGCGACCATTGCATAGGTGTACGTACTCCATCACGATCACCCAAATGAAAATTGTCGCCCATTCCGATCTCATCACCATAATAAATAACAGGCGTGCCCGGCATTGAAAACAAAAGTGAGTTCATTAATTCTATTTTCCTCCTGTCATTTTCCATCAATGGCGCCAACCGGTGACGAATTCCAAGATTGATCCTTGCCTTTGCGTCTTTTGCATACACACGATACATATAATCTCTTTCCTCATCGGTCACCATTTCCAAAGTCAATTCATCGTGATTTCTTAAGAACATCGCCCATTGACAGGTTGAAGGAATGGATGGCGTTTGATCAAAAATATCCGTGATCGGGTAACGGTCTTCCATTTGCAAAGCCATGAACATTCTCGGCATCACAGGGAAATGATAATTCATATGACATTCATCACCATTTCCAAAATAAGATGCTGCCTCTTCGGGCCACATATTCGCTTCGGCCAGCATCAGGGTGCCGGGATACTGCTCATCAATATGTGTCCGCAATTTTTTAAGAAAGGCATGTGTCTCCGGAAGATTTTCTCCATTGGTTCCTTCTCTCTCAAATAAATAAGGCACCGCATCCAAACGAAAACCATCAACACCCATGTTACACCAGAAATCAATTATCTTAAAAACTTCTTCCTGCACTTTCGGGTTGTCATAATTCAAATCGGGCTGGTGATGAAAGAAACGATGCCAGTAATATTGTTGCGCCACTTCATCCCAGGTCCAGTTGCTGGCTTCAAAATCCCGGAAAATGATTCTTACATCTTTGTATGTGGAAGGATCATCACTCCACACATAATAATTTCTTTCTTCCGATCCTTTCGGAGAATGTCTTGCAGCCTGGAACCAGCGATGCTGATCAGAAGTATGATTCAATACCAATTCAGTGATCACTTTAAGATTGCGGCGATGTGCCTCCTGTAAAAACTGCTGAAACTCTTTTAACTCACCGTAAGCAGGATTGATACTGTAGTAATCTGCAATATCATACCCATCATCTTTCAGCGGCGAAGGATAAAATGGTAACAGCCAGATCGCAGTAACGCCAAGGTCTTCCAGATAATCTAATTTATCAAGCAACCCAATGAAATCACCGAGGCCATCTTCATTGCCGTCACAGAAAGCCTTAATGTGCAGCTCATAAATAATCGCGTCTTTGTACCAATGAAGCTTATTGTCCAATACCGGGGGGGCTGCCATATTCTTATACGAAAACTATTTTCAGTTAAAAAAATACTTGGAAAGCAATAAGATTTTACCCGCAGGTAAAACAAATTAAAGACCAGAGTTATTGAAATTACAAAAAAGATGAAGGTCATTCACGCAAAAAGGAATACAAATTGAAAAGGAGCATTAATTTTTATTTATTAGTTGTATCTGCCGGCGATCAGTATGATAGTTTTGCTGCCTGATTTTATCAATAGCATTCGGTTTGTTATGATTCCATACTGCTAAAATCATTTGTCAAGAATTGGAATATTTAAAATTTGACTAAAAAACGATTTAAACATGAAAATTAATTTATGCCCTGAAAAGCAAATAAAAGGTCAGCCCCCGTTGAGGAGGTTGAAACCGGTTTAATTTTTTATGTTTTGAAATTTATTTTCCAGGCCTGTTTATTTCCACTACCAGCACTTTTGTGGTCTTACTGCCAATGTTCTTTACACTATGGGTTGCAGCAGGCATGATAGCGGTCATTCCATCATCCATCATCATGGTTTGTTTCGATCCGTCTTTACCGGTGAATTCCGCTTTGGTTCCATTAATTACGTAGATCACATTATCGGGATGAGAATGCATGGCAGATGATGCACCGGGTTTATAGGTAGCCATCAAAACACGTATGTTCATGGAATCAGCTACTACTTTGTAAAGAGAAGAAGCAACTTTTGCAGCATCCATTTTCGGATTAGGAGTTGCAGCAGCAGTATTGGGCCGGTTTACTTCAACCAGAATAGCTTTCAGGGTAGTAGTCCCTACATTTTTTACGCTGTGCATGGTGCTGCCCTGGATCAATACCATTCCGGGTTTCAGATCAACAACATTTTTGGAACCATCTTTACCTGTAAACTCTCCTTTACCTCCATCAATTACATACAATACAACATCCGGGTGAGAATGCATGGCCGATGAGTCGCCGGGTTTGTATTCAATGTTCAGTACGCGTATACCCATAGAATCCTTTGCGACTTTGTAAAGAGCGGGAGCAACTTTTGCTGCATCCATATCCTGTTTCTGTGATGTGGTGTCAGTCATAGTTGTGCTGGACTGTGTTGAATCGGTGTTTGCCGGCTCTGTTTTCTTTTCTTCATTATTACAGGCAACAAAGAAAAAAGAAACAGCCAATGCCATGATAGCAGGTCTGAAAATTTGTTTCATAATAATTATTTAAATGATGAATGGCGGAACAAGGGAGTTAACGAAGGGATACAATTGATTCATAAATCTAAGGAATTATTACAATCTCAATAAAAAGATTCTGTTATCTAAAAAGACATGAACAGCTCTAAATAACTTTTTCTTTGAATTACCCTGCGGCACTTGGTGCTCATATGACCGAACACAAAAAAGCCGCTACTGATCATGATCAATAGCGGCCATGCCCATAGGTTCTTTTATTCAACTACTTTGTAAAAATTAACTACGGGAGCGCTGTCCACATCGACATCCGTCATGATCTTTTTAGAATCCGGTGAAGAAAATCTTGCTTTTGCCTTTGTCATATCTGAGATCGCAAAAAGTATATACACCAAATTGGGATCATCCACTCCTTTTGCACGACCCCTGTCGATTAAACCATTTGCAGCCCTTGTGTCTTTGCCTTCCCCATTATCAAATGCAATATTGCCGGCCTTTATGCTATAAATTAAATTTCCCCATGCATTAAAATGGTCGCCCAATTGCGCAATAGCCATTGCTTTCATGGAGCCGGGTACATCGGTTTGCAACGTGGCTCCTAATGAGGTTAATTCAAATTGATGCCGTTCATTCTCGCTAAATACTCCAACGCTTGCCAGGGCTCTTAATATTCTGTACAAAGAGGATGCATCACTGTGAGTGACCTCTGCAAGCTGTTCAGCCGTTTGAGGTTTTTCTTTCAAATGATCTGCTATGTCGAGTTTTGCTGCAGAGTATACACAGCATGAGGTCCAGAAGCCTTTGATCATCTGCATCATTTGAATGTGTGGAGGAACTTGTTGCCGGTTGATCATATCATTCTTTTTTTATGAGATAAAGATGATGTGATTGATTGTCGTTTCCAATAACCCAGGCTAAAAAGCAACTTAACCCGGGTTAAGAAATTTTATTTGCCGGAAAGTCTTTTCCGGAGGCGGCTAAGTGATGGAGGTTCGATGTCAAAATACATGGCAATATATTGAAGAGGAATTCGCTGAAAGACCTGCGGATGCTTTTGGATGAGATTCAAATACCACTCCTCTGCCGATAAGGACTTTACCTCCTGCAACCTGTGCAGGTTGGCAAACGACGACCTTTGTTCTTTTTGCTCGAACATTTTTTTCAGGTTTGGTATCTCTGTCCATAATTTTTCCAGTTCTGTTTTTGCGAGGCAAAGCAGTTCACAATTTTCGGTTGCCTGGATGTATACCAAAGCGGGTTGCTGATCATAATAACTTTCAAGATCACCGATCCACCAATCCTCAAAAGCAAAAAATAAAATATGCTCTCCACCCTTTTCATCCATTGTATACGTACGGGTGCTGCCTTTGTTGATGTAGGCTCTTTGATTAC
>JBIOGV010000212.1:0-6265 GCA_044448365.1 Chitinophagales bacterium | reverse complement strand
CGAAAAGCCTGTATCATCACGGTTACAAGCACGGCAAGACGATATAGGTTTCCAAAAATACCCAGTTCCTTATCAGCTTCTGCTCTTGGCAGGTCAACCACATGCCTGTACACCAGGCGGCTCAGCATATCATTGATCATACCGCCTAAGCCAACAACGATCAGGGGATAGCTGTACTTCATCACACGTTTCCATAAGCGGGTATCAAATTCAAAACGCAGGTCCTTAAATTCTTTCCACAACAATAAAAAAGTAAAAATGCTGCCGCATAAATTTCCTAATAAATAAAAACTGATTGGGTCGGTATTATCATAGATATTATTCATGAAACTACCGGGATGGCCTTTCAGGTAACGGGGAATAACCCCAAGAAAGAGAATAACAACTACAATAGTCATCAGAATTCCAGCTACACGAACAAATGCATATTTCCTAGGACGGCCTTCCTGTCGCAACCGGGCAAACGGAAGAGTAGCCAGTGTATCAAAAAAAAGTATCCAGCACATCCACATTACATATCGGGGATGCTGATCCAACCCTGCAAGACTGGAAATATCAGAGCGAAAAAAATAAAGACAAATTGAAAAAAGTATCGTTGTAAAAAAAATAGAAAAAGAAAGTGTGCTGTATAAATGTTTGCGTTCCTGTTCCTGTGAAAAACGGAAATACGCGGTCTCCATTCCATAAGTAAAAAGAACATTCAGAAAAGGAATGATGGCATAAACCTGGGTAAGATCGGCCGTTGTACCCGGCTGTTTAAAAATAAAGGGCAGCGATAAATTCATTAAATAACCGAGAAAACGATTGGCAATAGTTGGAATACCATACCAAAGGGTTTGACCGGCAAGTTTTTTTATTCCACTCAAGAATTGGAGATTTCAGGGACAAAAATAACTTTTGAAATCGGATTTGCTAAGGCTGTGTGGCTTTTAACAGTATTGCGAGCATTGAAGGTTATCCTATCTTTATAAAAATTTCCGTTATGAGACGCCTGATTACAACCATCATTCCTGTTTTCTTTTTTATTTATTACGTTAATGCACAGTCGTATGAAGGAACTGTGAGTTACGATAAAAAAGATGAAAAGGCCATTATCATTGAATTTCCGTATTCTGCCTCAGTCGTTGAGGATGCCATTGTTGATAAGCTGGAAAAAATGGGCTTTAAGAAAAAAGAGTCCAAAGGATTCCTTGTTTATAAAAATATCATACTATCTGATATCAGTTCCGATCCGGCAGATTATATGATCAGGGTTGACAAAAAAAGCCGCAAGGAGAAGGATGCATCAATCGTCTACTTAATGATCAACCGCAATGATCAAAATATCTCAACGAGTGACGAATCGATCGATAGTAATTCGAAATCTTTTTTGAATAATCTGTCGCCGGCAGTGGAAGCCTATAACCTGGAGGAACAGATCAAAGACCAGGATGCTGTTGTAACGAAAGCTCAGAAAAAATTGAAAGGTCTCCAGGATGACCAGGATAACATGCAAAAGAAGATCAGAAAATTACAGGATGACCTGCAACAAAATGCAAAGGACCAGGATAGCCAGCAGAAAGAGATCGACAAGCAAAAACAGATCCTGGAAGCAATCAAAGCCAAAAGAAAGGTCAATGCTTAAATGGATTTGATTAATAGTCACCGGGTTTGAATTTTTTTCTTCCTGATTTGATATCAGCATTTTTTTTCTTCCATTCCAGTCTTTTTTCCCTGGATCGCTTATTGGGTTGGGTTGCGATCCTCGATTTTTTCTTTTTTAAACCACCCCCGATGAGTTCATTTATTTTTTCAATTACTTCTTGTTTGTTTGCCAGTTGCGTACGGTGTACCTGGGACTTAACCTGCAAAAAACCTTCCGAGTTGATGCGGTTTGAAAGTTTTTGATGAAGCGCCTGTTTTTGGTCATCAGTAAAGAATGACGAAGATTGAATATGAAAGATTCCTATGACGGCAGTTTCAACCTTATTTACATTTTGCCCTCCCTTGCCCCCGCTTCGGGTAGTTTGGAATTTTATTTCGTTACTTACATTTATCATATTTTGGGTTACCCGTTTTGGGTCTCTGGTTATCTTATACAAAATTATATCTTCACTATTAAATACAAGTAACCAGCAACTAATAACCAGATGCGTGCCGTCATTCAAAGAGTAACCAAAGCCAGCGTAATGATCGATGGAAAAATCAATGGCAAAATTGGTAATGGCCTTCTTGTATTTGTCGGCATTGAAGATGCGGATACCCGTGAAGATATCCAATGGCTCAGCAGTAAAATTGTTAACCTGCGAATTTTTAACGATGCGAACGGAGTGATGAATATCTCCTTAAAAGAGATGGATGGTGATATTCTTTTAATCAGCCAGTTTACTTTACATGCTTCAACAAAAAAAGGAAATCGCCCATCGTATATAAGGGCAAGCAAACCCGGAATTGCGATTCCCGTTTATGAAAACATGATACAGCAATTATCAGCTGATCTTGGCAAAGAAATTCAAACAGGGGTCTTCGGAGCCGATATGAAGGTTGAGTTGCTGAATGATGGACCGGTGACTATCGTGATTGATACTAAGAATAAGGAATAAAAGATGACAGATGATAATTGAAAAATGATATTTGGCCCCACTTGCTACTCGCCACTCTCTATTATTTATTGTACGCCTATCTTCTCAGTAAAATACTTCCCGCTTTTCAACTGGATCAATACAAAAAGAAATTTTTCAGTGCTGGGGACCGTAAAACTATAGGAAGGAGCATCAAAACTGGTTTGTTCCACAACCCTGTGACCGGTTGCTGTCCATGCCATGATACGATTGATATCTTCGTTGCTTTGGATAGTAATCCGGCGGCCGTTGGTCAGTATTTTGAAGGGTTTGCTTTCCGTTTTTGTTTGTGTTGATTTGGATGTCAACCCCGGATCCTGCGCCATGGAAAAACTCACAATGCATGAAAAGAGTGCAATGGTGGTTGCTTTACGGATGAATGGATACATCATAGAATACAAAAATTCAGGGTTAGTAAAGATTAATTGTAGTTTTCAAGAAGGGCGAGGACGTTTCAAACGGCAATAATCGTGCTATATTGCATTTAACAAACAAAAATTTTGTTATGACTTTACAGGAAGCTCAGCAAAATGTAGATCAATGGATCAAAATGATCGGCGTCCGTTATTTCAGCGAACTTACAAACATGGCCATACTTACAGAAGAAGTTGGAGAAGTAGCAAGATTAATGGGGCGTATCTATGGCGATCAATCATTCAAAGAATCTGATAAGGAAAAAAAACTTTCTGATGAATTGGCAGACGTTTTATGGGTTCTCATCTGCATTGCCAACCAAACAGGCGTTGATCTCACCGAAGCCCTGCAAAGAAATTTTGAAAAGAAAAATATCAGGGATGCCGAAAGACATCAGCAAAATGAGAAACTCAAATAAGTTAGATGTTTGATTTTTTAAAAATATTAATTCAATTCTTTGAACGAAATAATATTCCTTATATGCTCTCTGGCAGCGTAGCCATGAGTATCTATACCTTACCGCGATTTACAAGAGACTTTGATTTTGTAGTTCATCTTCAGCTAAAAGATATCCCCATCTTAATGAGGGAATTTAAAACAGGTTATTACTGTGACGAGAATTCTGTAACGGAAGCTATCAATAACAGGGGCATGTTCAATATTATTGAAAATAAAAGCAGTTACAAGGCCGATTTTGTCATATTAAAGAGCGAACCTTACCGGCAAACTGAATTTGAAAGACGAAGACAAATCGATTTTCAGGACATGAAAATATTCGTTGCCTCACCAGAAGATATTTTATTATCCAAAATAATATGGATTCAACAATTACAAAGCAATATACAAATGGAAGATATCAGAGTCTTGCAGGAATTTAGTGCGCTCGACTGGATCTATATTCAGCATTGGATAAAAGCTTTAAATTTAAATACCTTTGGCTTGCTCAATAAATGACAGACACCCCTCAACATATTCACGAATTACAATTAAAACTCTGGCTATCAAAATCACCTGGCGAAAGACTTTTTCAGTTTCTTAAGGACAATGATGACATGCTGAAAGCTCTTATTGAGACAAAAAAAAAGTTAAATATTCCAATAGAATCTCTGCCCAAAGAACAACCGTTCTCAAAAAAATCTCTGACTGAAAATGCCTGATGTTTCAAAGTCATCGCCAGGGCGGACATCGTGAGAGGTGAAACACCAGTCGTGAGTTTTCATCTTACGGTTCACGTCTCACGTTTCACGATTATCTTTGCCGCCTATGGCAACAGACAGTAACAGATTCCAGGCAATTATCTCTCACTGTAAAGAGTATGGATTTATTTTTCCCAGTAGTGAAATCTATGATGGCCTGCAGGCAGTTTATGATTACGGGCAGTGGGGAAGCGAACTGAAAAAAAATATTAAGGACTATTGGTGGAAGAACATGACGCAACTGCATGAGAATATTGTGGGCATTGATGCGGCGATCTTCATGCACCCCACAACATGGAAGGCCAGCGGGCACGTGGATAATTTCAACGACCCGATGATCGATAATAAGGACAGCAAAAAAAGATATCGTGTGGATCATTTAATTGAAGGCCGGGCTGAGGAAATGAGGAATGAGGGCCGTATTGATGTTGCCGATGCCCTGATCAGAGATATGGACAAACTTTTGGCAAAAGATGACTTTGACGGGTTAAGGCAATTGATCATTGACCAGGGTATAAAATGTGCTGTCAGCAAAACAGCTAATTGGACAGAAGTACGTCAATTCAATCTCATGTTCAGCACACAAATAGGGAGCGTGAGTGATGAAACGAATGAAATTTATCTGCGTCCTGAAACTGCCCAGGGAATTTTTGTAAACTTTTTGAATGTCCAGAAATCCGGCCGTCTTAAAATTCCTTTTGGTATTGCACAAATTGGTAAGGCATTCAGAAATGAAATCGTCGCCAGGCAATTTATATTCCGTATGCGGGAGTTTGAACAAATGGAAATGCAATATTTCATTCGCCCGGGTTCTCAGAAAGAATGGTACGAGTTCTGGAAAGAAGAAAGAATGAAATGGCATCTCAGCCTGGGAATACCGAAAGAAAAATATCGTTTTCATGATCATGTAAAGCTGGCCCATTATGCTGACGCAGCCTGTGATATTGAATATGAATTTCCGATTGGATTTAAAGAAGTAGAAGGCATTCATTCCCGTACAGATTTCGATTTAAAGAATCACCAGGCGTTTAGTAAAAAGAAAATGCAGTATTTCGATCCGGAGATCAATCAGAATTATATTCCTTACGTAATTGAAACTTCGATTGGCCTGGACAGAACTATTTTAATGATGTTGAGTGAATCCTATGCTGAGGAAGATCTGAGCACATCAGAAAAACAGGATAGTCGTGTTGTATTAAGATTCCCTTCGAAAATTGCCCCGATGAAATTAGCTGTGTTGCCATTGGTGAAGAAAGATGGATTACCCGAGATTGCAAGAACGATCATGGATGATTGCAAATCTCATTTCCGTTGTTTTTATGAAGAGAAAGATACAATTGGTAAACGATACAGAAGAATGGATGCCATCGGCACTCCTTTTTGTGTGACCGTTGATCAGCAAACAAAACAAGACAATACAGTTACCATTCGTTATCGTGATACGATGCAGCAGGAAAGAATTGCGGCAGATAAAGTGAGAGAAATTGTATTAAGGGAAATCCAATGATACATTAAATTGAATAGCCCGGGGGTTAATCCTCGGGCCATATATAATATTCTAAAATCGTTTAGTAGAATTGTTGCAGTACAAGTGCCCGTCTAAGACGGAACAAAAGCCACATCAGGGCTGTGCAGCCAGGAACATAATAACCGAACTCACCTTAAGCAATATTTCTTTTTAAATCGGAATCGATCAATCTTTTTTCAAGCACACTGGCTAACTCAACAACGGCACGGTTGTCTTTTTTCATAGCATCGCGGGTGCGGGTAGGAAAAATAGAAACACCGGTATAAATGCTGTAATGCAAAGTGAGCGTGTGACCATGGAAACCGAATTCCCAGTCAATGGCATCAAAATCATCTTCTTTACTTGTGAATTTGATACGGAGATCGCCACTCAGAATATCAGCCACGTGGTAGAAACATTTCAGTCCACCGTCATCATCAATGACGGCTTCGGTACAACCTAAAGTAGTTCGTAGGGTTAGGCTCATAGTAAACGGTTTTGTTTTAATAATAGGACTTGGATATACGATGAAAAGCTGCATCAAAGAT
>JBIOGV010000211.1:0-6267 GCA_044448365.1 Chitinophagales bacterium | reverse complement strand
CTTTTATTAGGCAATTGCATCCACCAACGCCCCGTTTTTTTACTTTGTAGAAAAGTTGTTTCTACCTCTGCAAAAGCAATGTGATATTCATTGAATGAATCTCTTTGGTCTAATTCCACTTCTTTCCGTCCACGGCTTCTTCCATCAAGCACGTACCAGATCATATGTGCAATTTGTTTGGCCGTAAGTTCGTCCTTATCATGAGCAGCATCGAAACCGTAGATTCCAATACTGTTCACATTCGGACTCAGACCCGCGTAACGCATCAGCACACAGGCTTCTTCGCCATTCAAGCCGTTTGGTGAAACGGAAGTTGAAGGAGCATAGCTGTGCGCAATTGCGGAAATATCAAAACTGAATAAGCTGCTGTTTCGTATCACGGGTTCCATTTCTTCAATATTTTCTTTCACACTTCCCACACGATAGCAGTCAAAACGCAATTTATCCATCGTCTCCAGCATTCGTGGATGAACATAAAAACTTTGAAATGCAATGTGATTATAATGACGGATATAATTAGGTTCGGAAGTGAGCATTTCCATTAAAAAATTTTCCTGCCGGAAAGGGGAATCAATATTGAGATCGATCAGCGCATCCACACAGGAAGCCTCGATTGCCTTTCCATTATCCGAGTAGGCCGCATATTGTGCCAGGGTAAGATCATGTGAACCCCCAAGGATAATGACCGTTTTTCCATCATTGATCAATTCGCGGGTAACTGTTTTTAATGCAGCATAGGAATCGGTGAATAATGATCCTTCTTTTATATTTCCTGCATCGGCGATTTTCACGTCGGTGTGCCAGTAGTACAATGAATACAATTGCCGGCGAATAAGATCAGGAGCCTTACTAAGGCCATGTATCAGGCCACTACCGCGTTGTTCACCGCAGCCAACAATTACAACCTGCACATCATCAAGATCAGGAAACTCTTCGCTGTCATTATCCTTCCGGACCTGGTAAACGGAAATTGTTCTACCGATCTGTCCTTCTTTATAATCTTCAGGTGAAATTTCATGAATATTGACAGGCGAAAGAAAATCTGAAATATTAAGGTAATCAGACATGCTGCAATATAAGAAGAACCCTGATTGCCGGGGTTGAGTCGGGAATTATGAGGAAAAATATTTTATTAAAAGAACCAGGATTACCGGGATTAATGACAGATTAAAGGGAAGGATCTTGCATTCTTTCCCAAGAATCTTTTTAAATCTCAAAAATCGCGGTTCTGCTTATTTTTGCGCTCTTATGGATGAATTGATAAAACAAATAGAGGAATACAAAAAAGAGGTGAACTTATTTTCGTCAACCGATGCAAAATTGGTTGAAGAATTTCGCATCAAATGGTTAGGCACAAAAGGTATTGTAAAAAGTTTGATGGGAGAAATGAAAAATGTTTCGAATGAACGAAAAAAAGAATTCGGGCAGATCTTGAATGAATTCAAGTCACTGGCAGAGAACAAATATGAAAGTCTTAAGCAAACAACTCGCGACTCGCGATTCACGACTCACGACTCAGAACTTGACCTCACTCTTCCCGGGGATCCCATGCCACTTGGCTCACGTCACCCGGTTAGCCTTATGAGAAATCGTATCGTTTCTATTTTCCAGCGTCTTGGATTTGCTGTTGCTGAGGGCCCGGAGATCGAAGATGACTGGCATAATTTTACCGCCCTCAATTTACCGGAATACCACCCGGCCCGCGATATGCAGGATACATTTTATGTGCAGCAAAATCCGGACTGGTTGTTGCGCACGCATACAAGCAATGTGCAGATCCGTGAGATGGAAAAGGGAAAATTACCGATCCGGGGGATTTATCCCGGTCGTGTCTATCGCAATGAAACGGTAAGCGCAAGAAGTCACTGTTTCTTTCACCAGGTTGAAGGTTTGTATATTGATGAAAATGTTTCTTTCGCCGATCTGAAACAAACTCTTTATTTTTTTGTGAAAGAGATGTACGGTCTCGCCTATGGCGAGATAAAAGTTCGGTTTCGTCCTTCATTTTTTCCTTTTACTGAACCAAGTGCAGAAATGGATATCAGTTGCACACTTTGTAAAGGCGAAGGTTGCAGCGTTTGTAAGCATACAGGCTGGCTTGAGATCCTTGGGTGTGGCATGGTACATCCGAATGTTTTGAAAAATTGCGGCATTGATCCAAATAAATATACTGGCTTTGCCTTTGGCATGGGCATTGAACGACCGGCGTTATTAAAATATGGTATCAACGATATTCGTCTTTTCAGCGAAAATGATGTTCGGTTTTTACGACAATTTACTTCTGCGATTTAGAGTCTTATTTTGATATGGGGATATTAGGATATTGGATTCCCAGATTCTGAAAATATCTCAATATCCAAATATCTGAACATGCTTGCGGAAAATCAGGTCTTATTCTTACTTCGTTGCCAGCTAAAGAATGCTGCCAGCAAAAAAAGAATTATTGTAAAATAAAAAGCTGCCGTTCCATCAACAGTTACACTCACGCCGGCATTTAAACCAAGGTCGGATGATTTTACAGAATTATCGGATTTTACCTTTGATTTAAGATCGATCAGCATGGCAATAAGAGATACTGCTGCTAAGATTGCAATAACTACATTTGCTTTTCCTCCGCCTTTTGGAGCAAAGAACGCGATGAGTAACCCGATTACACCAAGCCCGAGAGCAGCAATAGCAAACATATTGGGATCCTGTTTCTGATTTTTTTGATCATTGGCTTGGGTATTGTCTCCTAAACCGTTTCCGAAAAGATTTTTACTTGCGACTTCTTTCCATTCACTTCCCATAGCAATACCAATACCCGTATTGTTTGCGAGCGCAGTACCATTACATTTTACTTCCGCAAACGGTAACAAAAATAAAAGTATAGCAACTAAAAACGCTGCACTGGCAGGAATTTTTGTTCCGAATAAACCGGTTGAAGAAGTTGCAGGCGTGGTGGCTTGTGTTTGTACAGGTTCCATATTGTGGTTTTGTTTGGGAAAAGATAAGAGAAACTGCTGAATAATCTATCAAGGCGCCAACATTATCTTTACACTTTATTCTAAAGCATGAATATTGACACAATTTGTGTTTGTGGCGCCGGAACTATGGGGAGCGGAATTGCGCAAGTATCCGCCACGGGAGGATTTAATACGATTTTATATGAATTGAATCCGGATGTTTTGGAGAAGTCAAAAACAATTCTTGAAAAAAATTTGCAGAAACTCGTTGAAAGAAACAGGGTATCTGCAGAAGAAAAAGAAAAGATCTTTCAACGAATTCACTTTACCGATCGCCTTAATGAATGTACCGGGGACGTGATCATTGAAGCCATTGTTGAAAATGCGAAAATTAAGATCGACCTGTTTAATCAATTGCTAACGGTCAATCATGATCAAACGATCTTTGCTACCAACACATCTTCTCTGCCCGTTACAGAGATCGGAAATAAGATTTCAGATCCGCGACGGGTCATTGGAATGCATTTTTTCAATCCTGCTCCTATAATGAAACTGGTGGAAGTGATCAAAGCAGAAAAAACTTCGGATGAAACAGTCCATGCGATTGTTGCTTTATCAAAACAATTAGGAAAAACTCCTGTTGTCTGCAAAGATTCTCCCGGGTTTATTGTCAACCGTGTGGCAAGACCTTTTTACATTGAATCTTTACGATTGGTTGAAGAAGGTGCGATTGATTTTGAAACAATAGACATTTTGCTTGAAGCATGCGGATTCAAAATGGGACCCTTCAAACTAATGGATCTGATCGGGAATGATGTAAACTATGCGGTTAGCAACAGCGTATTTGAACAATTACACAGACCCGAACGATTAAAGCCATCGAATATTCAAAAAGAAAAAGTAGAAAAAGGAGAACTGGGAAAAAAAACCGGGAAAGGATATTATAACTACAATTAATAATTAGTAATTATTAAATAATAATGCATAAACCGAACAATTTTTTAATAAAAGACTATTCAAAACATGTCTATGGGTTCCGGAGGTAAGGTATTAGTTACAGGTGGCACGGGCTTTATCGGTTCTTACATTATTAAGGAGCTGGTTGAAAAAAATTACCCTGTGCGTGCCATTCGTCGCAACACAAGTAAGCTTCCTTTTTATATCTCAGCCGATATTTTTAAAAAAGTAGAGTGGGTCGAAGCAGATATCCTGGATACCGTTTCACTGGAAGAATCTATGGATAATGTTGATACTGTCATTCATTCCGCGGCAATCATTTCTTTTTATAAGACGGATAAGAACCAGATGTACCGGGTAAATGTTCAAGGTACTGCTAATGTTGTAAACACGATGCTGGAAAGGAATGTTTCAAGATTGGTTCATATCAGTTCAGTTGCGGCATTGGGCCGTACTAAAACAGGCAGTCATGTGAATGAAGAAAAAAAATGGAAGGAGAATAAAAATAATACTCACTATGCAATCAGTAAATACAGGGCTGAGATGGAAGTGTGGCGGGGAACAGGCGAAGGATTGAATGCCATCATTGTTAATCCAAGTACCGTTTTAGGATATGGCGACTGGAACACTTCGAGCTGCAGGATCTTTAAAACCATTTATGATGAATTTCCCTGGTACAGTGAAGGCATTAATGGTTTTGTGGATGTTGAAGATGTTGCAAAGGCAACTGTGTTATTAATGGAAAGCAATATCTCCGAACAAAGATTCATTATAAATGGTGATAACTGGAACTTTCATAAATTGTTCAATGCAATTGCCGATGGTTTTGGCAAGAAACATCCCGGGTTGAGAGCTACTCCATTTCTGGGGAGTATCGCCTTGAGAATGGAGCAGGCCAGAAGTCTTTTCTCCGGCAAAAAATCGTTGCTTACAAAAGAGAGTGCAAGAGTGGCTCATAGCCGTACATTTTTCAATAACGATAAATTACTTGCTGCTCTCCCGGGATTTTCCTTTACACCACTACAGGAAAGTATCATAAAAACCTGCAAAAAATATCTACAGGCAATAAATCAATTGCAACTGTAGTTTTAAGAACTGTATCTTTAAAGACGTAATTTTTAACTATGAAAAGCTGTCGGTTATTTTTTATTCCGCTGACCTTTTTTATTTCTGCAACGGTCTTTGGACAATTTACCGTAACCGGGAAAGTGATGGATTCTTCTTCAATGGAGCCATTGTATGGGGCTTCCGTATTTTGCCAGAATACAACATCAGGAACAACCACAGATAAACAAGGTGAATTTTCATTGCCGCTGAAATCCGGCGGGTATGAACTGATCATTTCGTTTACAGGATATCAAACCAAACAAATTCGTATCACGAATGCCGATAACAGCCCGCTGCAAATTCAAATGATCAAAGAAGAAAAATCAATGGAAGAGGTTGTGATACGCAGCAGCAATGAAGTGATGGATGGCTGGGATAAATATGGAAAATTTTTTCTCGAAAACTTTATTGGCTCTACACCTGATGCTGCACAATGCACCCTGCAAAACCCCGAAGCAATCCATTTTTATTATTATAAAAAAAGTGATAAACTGAAAGTGCTCGCTACAGATCCTGTTGTTATTTCAAATAAGGCTCTTGGTTATAATTTACGGTACCAGCTGGATTCATTTATGTATTACTACAAAACACAGGTCAGTTCTTACCGGGGTTATTGTTTTTTTACCGAAATGCAAGGCAGTTTTTCCGAGCAAAAAGCCTGGAGTGAGAATAGAAAAAAAGCCTACTATGGTTCCAAGCTTCATTTTATGCGTTCTTACTACGACAGCAGTTTGAATGACGATAATTTTGAAATTGCAATGCTTGATTCGAATAATGATAAAAAATTTGACCCGGTTCGGAATCCATACGACACAACTTATTACGAAGTGGATGATAGCACCAATGAAGCAGAAGTTTATTTTCCAAGAAAGATAAGCGTGACTTATAAAAAAAAGCCTGAGCCGCAATACCTTCAAAAATTTAAACTGCCCGGCAATGTTGGAGCTGAAATTTCTTACATAGATCTCCTGGATGGCATTGTGATCAAGGAAAATGGATATTTTTATGATCAGAAAGATTGGATCAACCAGGGCTATTGGAGCTGGAAAAATTTAGCCGACCTTTTGCCGTATGATTATATTCCTTAGAACCAGGGCAGAACCACGATTTTCATGATTTTTTTGGATTAAAAGGGATAGTGAAAATTTATTTCCAAACAATCTTTTTAATCATTTGAATCGTGGTTCTGAATTTTTCTCCATAACTCCGGAATTCTTTTGATCCAAACCAGCTCTTTCATCTTTTCCTTTGCTTCTAT
>JBIOGV010000210.1:0-6326 GCA_044448365.1 Chitinophagales bacterium | reverse complement strand
TAAGGGTTGCGCCCACTCTCTTTCTTATAGCCGTGAGTTTTACTCACAGTTATCAAAGTTAAAGTCCTTAGGACTTCTTCCACCATTGCGAAAGATAGATTAACCGGCCTAACTCCGTTATTTCATAAATGCAATGACAAGATTTTCAAGAAAATCAAAAGCTCAATGTAGTTGTTGCAGTAGAAGTGTGCGACGCAACGAAAGCCAAATAGAATTCCAAAAGCTGGCTACATAAAAAGCGTACCGCAAAATGCTGTAGGTTTCTTTTTTGCCTCTCCTGTCTCGCTTCCCTCGACCCCTCTCCACTTGTGGAGAGGGGCAGGGGTGAGGTTATGCTATCGTCACATCTTTGTCTAAATACACATCCTGAACAGCATTCAGAATTTCAACACCTTCTTTCATGGACCGTTGAAAAGCTTTGCGACCTGAGATCAATCCCATGCCACCGGCACGTTTGTTGACAACCGCTGTAGTAACAGCCTCAGCCAGATCACCGGCCCCGGAAGAAGCGCCGCCGGAATTTATTAATCCTGCACGACCCATGTAACAATTGGCAACTTGGTAGCGGCAAAGATCTATTGGATGATCGGAAGTAAGTTCCGAATAAATTCGCTGGTCATTTTTACCGTAGGCAGATTCTTTTGTATTGAGCGCAAGATACCCACCGTTATTTTCCGGTAATTTTTGTTTGATGATATCGGCTTCGATGGTCACGCCCAAATGATTGGCCTGTCCTGTAAGATCTGCCGACACATGATAATCTTTTTCTTTTGTTTTGAATGCAGGATTACGCAGGTAGCACCAAAGAATCGTTGCCATTCCCATTTCATGCGCCATTTCAAATGCCTTAGTCACTTCCTGCAACTGCCTTGTTGATTCATCGCTTCCAAAATAAATAGTGGCACCAATCGCAGCAGCACCCAGATTCCAGCTTGCTTTTATCGAGGCAAACATGATTTGATCAAATTTATTTGGATAAGTGAGAAATTCATTGTGATTGATCTTTACCAAAAAAGGGATTTTGTGCGCATATTTTCTGGAAAGAAAACCAAGCCCGCCAAAAGTTGTAGCCACTGCATTGCAGCCACCTTCCATCGCCAGCTTAATAATATTTTCAGGATCGAAATAGATCGGATTTTTTGCAAAGGATGCACCGGCACTGTGTTCAATGCCCTGATCAACGGGAAGAATAGATAAATAACCGGTATTGGCCAGTCTTCCTGTGCTGTACATCAATTGAAGATTGCGCAGCACATGTGGATTACGATCGCTGTTAATCCAGATCCGGTCAACGAAGTCCGGTCCGGGCAAGTGAAGCTTATCTTTTGAAATTGTTTTTGATTGATGACTTAATAAATAGTCAGCCTTATCACCGAGGAGTGCTGTAATTTTTTTTGACATGTAGTTTGTTTTTATAGCCCCGAGCTTTTAGCTACGAGCTTCGAGACAAACCGCTCGCAGTTCAAAGCCTATGGCTCTTAGCTTTTTTCGAGGTGCAAAGATAAAAGTTAAAAGTTAAATCATTCAGACAGGTTATTCAATTAAAAAGCCCCGATAAATCGGGGCTGGGTTTTTAAGAGAACATACTGCAACTGTGACTGCAATGATGTTTCTTCATTTCTTTTTTTTCTGTTTTAATAGCGGCTTTTTGTTTGGTTGTGTGCAGACTTGCATAAGCAACAACTGCTACACAGGCAAGTAAAATGAGTACAACAATAAATCGTTTCATAGCCATAAGTTTTATACCTATAAGTTACAACTTTATAAAATACAGGCAAATTAATTTTATGTAACGTGAAAATTGAACAATTAACCTGTAACCTTGTTGTTTTAAATTAATCAAATAATCAAAACACTTTATGGAAGAATACGCTGTAAAAATAATAGCCGTTGAACCGGTAACGCATAATGTAAGGCGTTTCAAAGTTGAAAAGCCGGCGGGGTATTCATTTATTCCGGGCCAGGCTACTGAAGTATCAGTCAATAAACCCCGATGGGAACACGAGAGAAGACCGTTTACTTTTACCAGCCTGAATGAATGGGATCATCTTGAGTTCACCATTAAAATTTATTCTGATCACGATGGAGTCACCAATCAACTGGGCCAATTGAAAGCAGGTGATCAATTATTGCTTCATGACGTGTGGGGAGCGATTCAGTACAAAGGTGAAGGAATATTTATTGCCGGAGGCGCCGGCATTACACCATTCATTGCCATTTTCAGGCGACTTCATAAAGATCATAAACTGGGAACTAATAAACTCATCTTTTCTAATAAAACGCAGAAGGATATCATCCTGAAAGATGAGTTTACTGCTATGCTCGGCGATCATTTCATTAACACATTGACGCAGGAAGAAGTGCCGGGTTATGATCATCATAAAATTGATGAAGAATATTTAAAGCGAAAGATCAGTGATTTTACCCGGCAATTCTATATCTGCGGTCCTGATCTCATGATAAATGATGTCCAAAACATTCTGAAGAAACTTGGTGCTGCTGATAATCTTATTACAATAGAACTATAAGGTTTGTACCTATTTAATTGTAAACGAGGCATATCCTTGTTTTGCTGATCAAATAACAGCTGCCTGTAAGGATTTATTTCAAAATTGTAAAATCAGGGTAGGTCTGGATTTTGGTCATACACTTATTGATTGCTCCAGTTTAATTTTGCTTTTGTAATGGAATCGGATTTATATTTGAGATCAGACCTTGATCTTTCTACAATCTCGGGAGAATCAGCGACGGATTTGATTGAACAATTGTCAGCGCTCGAACATGAGATGATTCAAACTGACATCCTTCATCAATCATTAATTGATGGATCACACCCGGTTCAGCAAATGGCTGCACGTAATCTGTTGCATTATCTTACATTGCGGGGCCATGATATTCGGGGATTACAGGATCAGCTTCATATCTCAGGTCTTTCCTCTTTAGCAAGCTCTGAAAGTCATATCCACAGCCAGTTGCAGGCCATCCTGCAAAGGCTTGGGAAACATTATGAAGATGAAGAGCTTGATGAATGCACTTATCAAAACAGCCTTTACGATACAAAACAAAAATCTCTTTCTCTATTTGGTGCAAAGAATGATCCCGGCATTCCTTATATCATGGTCACATTCGACACATCCTTTGCCGATGATTACGGGCAAATAAAGAATCTTTTACAAAATGGGATGAATGTGGCAAGAATCAACTGCGCCCGTGACAGTGAAACAAAATGGGCGAAAATGATCCATCTGGTAAGAAAGGCCTGCCGGCAGACGGGATTAAAATGTAAAATTTATATGGATCTTGCCGGCCCTAAGATCCGGACAAGATTGCTGACAAAAGGAAAAAAGAAAGGAAGTGTAAAAGTTAAAGAAGGTCAACTGATCTGGCTGGCAGAACATGTGAATGATCCGGATCAAAATGATATAATGATCAGTTGTACTGAAAAAGGGATCATCTCACAGTTAAAAAAAGGAGAAAAAGTTTTGTTTGATGATGGTGTTGTCAGGGGCAATATTGAAATAGTGAAAAAAGACAAAGTAGGAGTAAGGATCCTGCGGGTTTCTTCTGCAAAATCGAATATCCAGGAAAAGAAAGGAATTAATTTCCCCGAATCAATCCTTACCATTCCTTCTCTCACAAAATTTGATAAAGAATGCCTTCCGTTTATTTGTGAATATGCTGATCTGGTAGGTTTTTCTTTCGTAAGAAATGCCGGCGATATTGCTTTGCTGCAAAATAAAATATCTCAAATTACGGATCACCCTCCCAGGCTGATCATCAAAATAGAATTACCCGAAGCTGTAAAAAATCTGCCTTCTCTTTTATTCCAGGGAATGAAGCAGGAAACCTTTGGTGTTATGATCGCAAGAGGCGACCTCGCTGTTGAAATAGGTTTTGAACGGATGAGTGAAGTGCAGGAAGAAATACTTTGGATCAGTGAAGCTGCACATGCACCGGTTATCTGGGCAACACAAGTCCTGGAAACTCTGAATAAATCAGGAATGGCTACCCGCTCCGAAATCACTGATGCGGCACATGCAGTAATGGCCGAGTGTGTTATGATCAATAAAGGCACACATACTATTGAAGTAATAGAAACTTTGCGTGATATTTTGCAACGAAGTGGTGGTCATCATGTCAAAAAAAGATTTATTTTCCGTCCTTTGAGTATTGCTCAAAAATTTTTGAGTAGTTAATTTTTTTTGACACCAGCTCCGGTAATTCTAATCACCATTCGTTGTGTCACACACTTATACGTTCTTATCGCTACTAAGCAATTGTGTTTATAATTTAAATCCTTTGATGCCAGGCTTTTTATTGGCTGCACACATGAGCACAGCTAGCTTCACCCTTGCCTTTCTTGTTTCATCACGTTTGGCAGAATTGATCCAATATAAAAATTGCCTCCTGGTAAAGACGGGAAAATTTTCAAAATTGATCCTGGCTTTTTTATTTTTTGAAAATGCTCTTGCCAGGTCATCGGGGATTAGAAGGTGCTCAATGGGGGCGTAAATTTTGTCAAGACTTTCCCAGCTTTCATTCTTCTTGGCAATTTCAATTATTTCAAGTCCGGCTTTGGTCATTAAATCTTGCTCCATCATTCTTTCAATTCTTTGCTTATTCAATTTACTCCATCCACTCTTTGGTTTTCGGGGAGTAAACCGTTGCAAATATTTTTCTTCGTTCAGAGGTCTTGTGGTGCTGTCTATCCATCCAAAACAAAGAGCCTCTTCCACGGCATCATTATATTCCAATCTTTTCTTTCCGCTTGTTTTTTTATAATAAATCAGCCAGATGCCGGGAGATTTTACATGGTTTTTCTCCAGCCATTCTCTCCAAGCCTTGCGATCTTTTGCGTAAAAACTTTTAAGTTCGATAGCGGGCATGCTTAAAGTTAAATTTTCTGCGAAAACTTAACTAAAAAAAGCAGTTGTTTGCAGGGACTCTCTCAAAGCAATTTTAATTAATTGTTGGTAAAATGAAAAAATTAACATTTGACTGAACAATTTTAATTAGTGAGATAATACTTTTAGTTTACAAGCAGCAGAATCACTTTTCAGTTTTGCTTTGTCACTCACTTTGACTTTTTATCGCTATTTGGCAAATTCTTTTTTCCACAGTAGTTAACAACTCTAAAACTTAGTTACGGAGCCTGTTTTGGTATCTTCGCAGGTCATGAACCATGATTTGGGGAGATTACAATGATTAAAAGGAAAGATCAAAAAATCTTTACAATCTGACAATCTCCCCAAATCATGGTTCTGATAATTTGCAGCATAGAATTCTCGAAGCTGATATCATAAAGAAAACAAAAAAATTTCGTACCACTGACAATGGCAAAAGAAAAAGAGATTTCAAAGGAGCTTGCAAAGACAAACCTCTTTGACTACACTGAAGAAAGTATCCGGTCGCTTGATTGGAAGGAACATATTCGCATGCGGCCCGGCATGTACATTGGCAAGCTTGGCGATGGGAGTAGTCCCGATGATGGTATTTATGTGCTGGTGAAAGAAGTGGTTGATAACTGCATTGATGAGTTTGCGATGGGCTATGGCAAAACTGTTGAACTGGTTGTAGAAGGCAAACAGGTAACTGTGCGTGATTATGGACGCGGCATTCCGCTTGGCAAAGTAGTGGACGTAGTGAGCAAAGTGAATACAGGCGCCAAGTTCGACAGTAAAGTGTTTCAGAAAAGCGTGGGCTTAAATGGCGTGGGTACAAAAGCCGTGAATGCATTGAGTTATTATTTTAAAGTGACTGCCGTTCGTGAAGGCAGGGAAAAGACTGCTGAGTTTGAGCGCGGGTTCCTGATAAAAGAATATAAAGAAGCAAAGACCAGTGAGCAAAATGGAACACTGGTTACTTTCATTCCTGATGACGCTGTTTTTAAGAATTTCAAATTTCATCCTGAATTTTTAGAAAACCAGATATGGAACTATTGTTTCCTGAATGCCGGGTTGAAAATAATTTTCAATGGTAAGAGCTATGTCAGCAAGAATGGTTTGCTTGACCTGCTTGAAAGAAAAACCAATGCCGATGAAATTCGCTATCCCATTGTTCACCTCGCAGGTGATGACATTGAAGTGGCCATTACTCACAATAATGATTACGGTGAGGATATTTACAGTTTTGTCAATGGTCAGCATACAACACAGGGAGGCACACATCAGCAGGCATTTCGCGAAGCGTATGTAAAAACCATCCGGGATTTTTATAAAAAAGATTATGATGCAGCTGACATACGAACGGGAATTGTGGCTGCTGTTTCCGTACGGGTTGTTGAGCCGGTGTTTGAATCACAGACAAAAACAAAACTGGGATCGGCG
>JBIOGV010000209.1:0-6352 GCA_044448365.1 Chitinophagales bacterium | reverse complement strand
GGTGACATTGATGCCATGTGGCTTCGTGACAGCAGTGCACAGGTCTGGCCATACCTGTCTTTATTAAAAAAGGATAAGAAATTACAGGAGTTGATCGCAGGAGTCATTAACCGGCAGGTTCAATGCATTCACCTCGATCCGTATGCAAACGCTTTTTACAAGGATGATTCGAAGCTCAGTGAATGGAAGGCCACAGATCTGACAGAGATGAAGCCGGGCATTCATGAGCGGAAATGGGAGATTGATTCATTGTGTTATCCCATCCGGTTAGCATACAAATACTGGAAAGAAACAGGAGATACAACTCCGTTCGATGCAAACTGGAAAGAAGCAATTCAACTTACAGTAACGACATTTAAGGAACAGCAAAGAAAAAACGGGAATGGATCTTATAGTTTTCAGCGCAATACAGCCTGGGCAACAGATGGCATTCCATTGGGAGGCTATGGATATCCTGTAAAACCAGTTGGATTGATCTGCTCCATGTTTCGTCCAAGTGATGATGCCACCATTTTTCCATTCCTGGTTCCTTCTAATTTTTTTGCAGTGGTATCATTGCACCAGGCCGCGGAAATGGTGAATAAAATCAGTACTGATACAGGACTGGCCAATGAATGTTCAAAGCTCGCAACCGAAGTAATGACTGCTATCAAACAATATGCAATTACCATACATCCTCAATTCGGAAAAGTGTACGCTTATGAAGTAAATGGATTTGGAAGTTATAATTTAATGGATGATGCCAATGTTCCTTCTCTGCTTTCCTTACCTTATTTAGAAGCAGTGACTAAAACAGATAGCATGTATCAAAATACACGAAACCTGCTTTTATCGGCCTCTGATCCATTTTTCTTTAAAGGAACAAAAGGCGAAGGCATTGGCGGGCCGCATGCGGGAATTGAAATGATCTGGCCATTGAGCATTATCATTCGCGCACTTACCAGTTCGAATGATGAAGAAATCAAAAAATGTATTTCGATGCTCATAGCTTCAAATGCAGGAACGGGATTCATGCATGAAGCGTTTCATAAAGACAATGCTGAGAAATTTACGCGTAAATGGTTCGCCTGGGCCAATACAATTTTCGGTGAACTAATCATAACTATCTACCGTCGAAATCTATCTTTATTAAATTCATTAACCTGATGGTTCCTGCTGCGCCAGTGAAAGGCATGCATTGCCGATGAAGTCAAAGCAAATGAATATAAAAACGATAGTGACTCTCCCGGGAGTTTTTTGAATTGGCGACTTTATCTGAAGAGAGTGCAAAAAAAGATCCCTGGAAAAAATTCCAGGGACCGAATTGATGCGTTATAATTTATTAACAATGTAAAGTAATATTCATTCCCAACTTTCATTATTTTACAATGCTTTTATTTTAACCATTTAAGGGTTTTCACAAATATTTTACTGCTCCCTTTTTTGTATAATTTGGCCCGGCCCGCTCTGATCCCGGAAATAGAGCCGCCGCCCTTGATAAAAAATTAATGAGACAAGCAAGTGGATATATTGATTCACTTGTTTACAATCTCTTCGGTACCCGTCCAGTTCTCAGGAATTCCTTGCCTGAGATACCTCGATGCGTTTTCCATAAAAAATTTCACCGTTTCATCATCAGGATCTTTTACGAGGATCATTTGAAAAAGTTCAATAGCATTCTCAAATTTCCGGTCATGGTATAAGCTCATTGCTTCATTAAAAACAGACAGGGTAGATAATTTTTTTTCAAATTCCGTCTCTTCAAATCCATTGATACATTCAACAATGCTAAGCAGGTTATGTTTTCCTTTCAGGCGCACATTACCCAATTGCCGCAAATGAAATTTATATTGCCCTTTTATACTTTGCTGTGTATCGCGGCTTAACAATAACGGTGATTTGTAATATTTGGTAAGACTTTCTATGCGGGAGGCTGTATTTACCGTATCCGAGATGGTAGCGGCATCCAACCTGGATTCATCGCCGGTTATTCCCATGATCAGCGAACCGGTATGCATACCGATCCCTGATTTAATAACAGGAAGTCCTTTTGAACGTCTTTCTTTATTTAATTCATGAACTGCTTTCTGCATATTGATGGCCGCTTGCAGGGCATCATCAGGGCTTTCGGGAAAAATAGCCATTATGGAATCACCAAGATATTGGTTGATGAAACCCTTGTTGGACCTGATGACCGGGCCCAGCCTTGCGTTAAATGAAGAAATAAAATGAAAGTTTTCTTCAGGGGTCATTTTTTCCGAGAGTGTTGTAAAGTCTCTTATATCCGTAAATAATACGGTAACTATCTTTTCAACCTGGTCACCTAATCTTACATCTGTAATAGCTTCTTTTCCCAATGAACGAATGAATTCACTGGGTACAAATTTCTTTGTTACCTCATGAATACGCAATATGGCCTCTTCCCGTTCTTTCACTTCCGTAATATTTTTCTCATACAGCATGGCGCTTTCGATAGCTGCTGATGATTGTAAAGCAAGTGTGACCAGCAATTTCAAATTCGCTGCTGAGAACTGATCAGCATTCTGACCTGCCATGATAATGGCGCCCATAATGCGGTGTTTTACTTTCATGGCAGCATACATCAGTGATCGCACGCTTCCTTCAACAATTCCTTTTTCTTTCAATATCGAAATGTCATTGATGATCTCTGACTGACCGCTAAACCCGATTTTGAAAAGAAGCGAAGTATTTTTTTTGATCTTGTCTTTGTTAAAAAGTAAGTGCTCCGACTCGGCGGGAATTTCCAATTGCCCGATATCATCATTCCACAACACGATGATGCCGCTGTGCGAGGGAATGGAATGCATTGCCTGGTCTAATGTGATGCGGGCAATGACACCCGGTTCGATAGTCTCTGTTAGTTGTTCAGAGAAATTAAAGATTACGTTGATCTCCTGGTAAAGATTCAGTACTTCTGTACCCAAACTCTTTTTCTCAGCTTCCTTACCAGCTAAATGAGAGAGCAGGTTGGCGATAAGCGCTCCTTTTTCATCTCCTTTTACCCAACCCAGCTTTTCATCACCCAGCAATACAGGAAATGATGATGAAAATCCTTCAACTGCATTGCCCAACAGAACTTTTCCATCCTCATCTTCAATCCATATTTCTTTACTCAGTTCTTTGATGAGGGTAAGTATATCAGCATGTATAGGGCTTCTTTTTCCAACAATATTTTTTAAACTAATTTTTGTCATGGGTAATGCAAATAAAATATTTACTGCGGCAGATCACCGAAAAAAATAATTTTTTTTTGAACGATATTAACTCAGCTGCAACACCTGTTTTGCTTTAGAAAGAAGCAATTCCGGGTCAAATGGTTTGGTCATGTATACATCAGCCCCTACTTCCTGCCCCCGTTGCCTGTCGAGCTCCTGACCTTTTGCGGTAAGTAAAATAATATAGACATCATTTATTGCCAACTCTTTTTTTACTTTCTGGCAAACATCCATTCCATTCATTTTTGGCATCATCACATCCAGGAAAACAAGGTTGGGTCGCTCTGATTGAATAAGCTCCAGAGCAGATACGCCGTTGTCCGCTGTTAAAAATTCCACACCTTCGTCTTCGAGTTCTTCCAATGTTTGCCCGATCAGCATACGGATGTGTGCTTCATCATCAACGATCAAAATTTTTTTATCCATGTTATTATAGTATTCCGTTTTAAAATTATTCTATTATTTATTGATAAACGAGAAATAAAACATTTTCCAAACCTTTCTCAAATCTCAATGTCTGCACAATATCCTGTTTGCCTGAAAGGATTGAATTCATAATTATGATATCAGGCTGGCTGGCTACTGCTTTTTCCACCAGCTCTTTTCCATTTGACTCCATAACAGCATATCCTTTTGTCTTGAGCACTTCTGTAAGTGTATTCACGGTACCTGAATCTTCATCTACAACCATCACTTTCTTTTTTGATTTGCCCTGCTCAAGCAAGCTGTCTATTTCATTAAATAAAAGACCGGTGTCAATTGGTTTTGTAAGATACCTGTCAACGCCGATACGGAAACCTCTTGCCTTATCCTGGACAATTGAAAGTACGATAATAGGAATATCCATTGTCTGGGGATCATTTTTCAGCACAGCAGCAACATCAAACCCGTTCATCTCCGGCATCATGACATCCAGGATAATTAAATCGGGTTTATTCGCTCTAACTTTTGCCAGCGCTTCCTTTCCATTACTTGCTTCTTCAATCAGGTAACCGGCATCTCCCAATTCCTGCTCAAGAAGCGAGCGAATGGAATCATCATCGTCTACAATCAAAACTGTTGCTATTTTTCCTTTTAAATTAATCTTTGAATGAACGACCTGTTCTTTTAGCCTTCTTACCAAATCATCCAAATGAATGGGTTTGGGTACTGATGCATCTTTAACCGGTAATGCGAATGAAAAAGTACTGCCCTTACCTAATTCGCTTTCCACCCAAATCCTTCCGCCATGATGCTCAACAATTTCTTTACAGATAGGCAATCCCAATCCCGTTCCTTTGGGTTTATCAGTAAGTGTGTCTCCTACTTGTTTGAATTGTTCAAATACAGCCGCATGATCGCCGGGTGCAATACCAATACCCGTATCGGAAATACTTACCACTATTTCATTTTTTTTACGCGATACCTTGAAGCTGACTTTTCCCTTAGGAGTAAACTTCACAGAATTGGAAATCAGGTTCACCATTACCTGGATCAGTTTATCCCGGTCACCCGTGATTTCAGGAATGTTCGTATGAATATTTTTTTCCAGCACAAGATCTTTATTTTCAAATAATGCGGTGGTGGCAGCGATTGCTCTTTCGGCAACTTCAGCCATGGAAACGGTTTCCATGCTCCACTCCATTTTACCGGCCTCAATTTTTGCAAGATCCAAAACATCGTTAATGAGATGTGTCAGACGTTCCCCTTCTGAAACAACTACAGACAGGTTTTCCGTGATCTGTTGAATTGTTTTTCCTGTTTTGGGATCTGATTTATCGGTAGCCGGGAATATTTTTTCATCGAGCCGTTTCTTGATAATTTTTGCAAAACCCAATACAGATGTGAGCGGAGTTCTTAATTCATGACTCACAGTTGAAAGAAATGCACTCTTGGCATCGTTCGCTTTTTCTGCCGTTTTACTTGCAGCTTCTGCTTCCATTTTGGCTTGTTTTACATCTTCGAATAATTGTGCATTTTTCAAAGCAACCCCAACCGAAGAGGCAATGGTAGATAAGAGTCGCATGTCATTTTCATCAAAACGGTTTTCATGTTCTGTACTCTGAACACTAAGCACTCCAACATTTTCATCTCCCACCGGAATAGGTACGCCAAGATACGATGCGGCGGGAACTCCCTGTCGTTTAATACCGAGTTTTGAATATTCTTCCGTTACGGCTTTATTGATCAGCAACGGTGTTCCGGTTAAAATAATTTTTGAAGTCAGCCCTTCACCAAGTTTCATTGCCTTATTATCATCCCCAAACTGATAGGGAAAGTCAATGATATTTGTTTTTTTGTTTAACATAGCGAGGTAAACAATATTGGCGTTAAACAGATTTTTCAATTGATCTCCGACTAATTTTATGAGATCATCGGGATCTAACTGCGATGCCAACGCTCTGCTGATACTGTTTACGGTGCTCAATTCAGTAGCTCTTTGTTTTGCTTCAGCCAGCAAGTGAGTGGTTTCGTCAAACAACCTTGCATTTTCAAGAGCTACACTCATACTGTTGGTGAGTGTCGTAAGCAACCTGATTGCAGAATCACTAAAAGCATGTTCGATATCTACATTTTGCAGGCTCACCGATCCTTTCACCACATCCCCAACGATCATAGGAACAAACACGGCAGACTTGGGCGGTTGCCCTGCAGTAACGCCTGAACCGCCATGTTGTTTAGAAACTTCTATATAATTTTCTTCGATATCCAGCGGCTTTTTTGTTTTAATCAGAATTCGACTATTCCAATTGAAGGGTCGTGGTTCCACAAATTGTCGTTCACCCTTTTCTTTTGCATATTGCCAGTATTCCAACCCTTTTTCATGATCGAACGTTCTGATCACCACAGTTTGTATATTGAATAAAGTGCAAAGACGATCACCCACCGTTTTATAGATAGCTTGTATATCCATTTCCCGAACGAGACCGTCCTGCACGCTGTTGATGACTGCTAATTCCCCGGTTCTTTGTTCAGTTTCCTTCAGCAAACGGTTGGTTTCTTCAAACAATCTTGCGTTTTCAAGAGCCACACTCATGCTGTTGGTAATTGTTGTAAGCAATCGCAGATCTGCATCCTTAAATGCTTCTTCTTTATCTACATTCTGAAGGCTGACCGAACCTCTCACCATATCACCCACTATCATAGGAACAAAAACT
>JBIOGV010000208.1:0-6369 GCA_044448365.1 Chitinophagales bacterium | reverse complement strand
TTGGTCGTTACACAAGTATTGCCTGAAGAAAGAATACAATTGAGTACGTCGCCGTTCTTCAAATTATTGTCAGAGTAGACATTTGTGTCTGTTCCTGTATTGATTCCATTCTTTGTCCATTGGAAGATGGGAAGGATACCTGCATTTGTAGCTGTTGCGGTAAATGTTACAGGATTTCCCGCACAAATATCATTTGATGTTGTGGCAATAATGATGGATGGTGTTGAAGGAGCAAGAATAGTCAATAAAGCCGCCAGCGAATAGGCATCACAACAAGTACCTGTTGCATAACAACGATATTGATAATTATTCATCATTGTAGTTGCATTCTTAACATACAAACTACTGCTCAATGCCCCGGTATATTGAATATTGTCGGTGATGTCATTCCAGCCAGCACCGGTATTTACCTGCCATTGATAGCCGGCACCAGTTGCTGTCTGTATTGTAAAATTTGCATCGCCGCCGTTGCATATTGTATCAGGTAAAGGCTGGGAGATTATTAATATGTTAGCGGGCGGGAATGTTCCCAAATAAAAGCCATCAAATGCCATATAAGCCACGTTGTTGCCCTGGGAAGCAATAATTGTCATTGAAGTTGCCGCGGCGATAAGTGTTCCGGAATATGTATTCCATTCAAAAAGATTACCAGCCGGGGGATTGCTGTACCCTGTTGCTCCCAGTATTTTGACAGAAGGGGGAAACGGTTTAATAAGATCCGCGGCTGGACCTGCTGAAATTCCCTGGGATGCATAATAATATCTAAAATAATAAGTGGTCCCGATTGTGAGTCCTGAAATTGTTTGAGCAAAATCTTCATTGCTAAAAACATTTTGCCAGGTACCTCCATCCGGTGAAGTCACTGGCGTGCCACCAGACCAGTTATAGCCGGGTGTACAGTTAAGCGGACCAGCAGCGTCATTTATATCCGGAGTGTTGGCAACAAAAGTAGAAGCTGAATACGTATGCCAGTTGGGAGCCACAACATTTACTCCTTTTGCACTGTTCATAGATCCGTTAATGATCAGATTTTGAGAAAATGCGGCTTCCTGTAATTGCAATACAAATAACAGGATAGAAATGCAGGCGATATTATTGTAAATATTTTTTTTTCTTACGGGTAGCACAGTGGACTTTTTGAAAATCAACTCCAAATTTAAATATACCATGCTGAATGCAAATATTATAAAGAAACTGGTGACAGACCCGGGTTTCGATCTTTACCCGTATTAAACTGATTTGCTTCATTCGAAATAACAAAAATATAAACGCTCGATAACTCCAAAGCCATTATTCGTGTCCACACGAACCATGGCTTTGGAATAATTTGTCTGTTCAATGATACTGTTCAATCATCTCCCAGAATTTATTTCTTAACTTAATACTCAAACTATCTTATAATTCAATTGCCAAACATGATTAACAGGCTGTTTTTTTTAATTGCTCTTGTATCATTAATTGTAAATGGCTGCCAAACTAAAGTAGATATGAGAGCCGGAGAAGACGCGATTATGAAAACAGATTCGGCATGGGGAGCAGCAGCAACACAGGGAAAAGATATAGATAAGATTGTTTCTTACTGGACAGATGATGCAGTGGTATTGCCTCCTGGCCAACCGGCTGTAGAAGGAAAAGAAGCCTTGCGACAATTTGTAAAGGAATCAGTCAATATACCCGGCTTTAACATTACATGGAAATCTTCCAAAGTGCATCTCTCTCCCGATGGTAAGATGGCGTATATGTATAGCGAGAATCTTATGACGATGAATGATTCAACGGGTAAAAAAATATCTATGCCGGGCAGAGGATATACTGTGTGGCGCAAAGAATCAGATGGAAATTGGAAATGTGTTGTCGATATTTGGAATAATCCGCCTGCTGCAAAATAGTTTTTTTTAAAAAAAATTATTGGATCTCCTAAAAAAAAGAAGATGAAAATACATACCCGCTTTTTATCCTTGATTGTTTTACTATTTTCCGCTGTCACCAATTGTGCCGCACAGGTTGTTTTTCCGGTAACCATCAGCAGCAATAAGCATTATCTCGTTGATCAAAATAATAAACCCTTTCCCATTCTTGGTCGCACTGCATGGTTTATTATATCACAGCCGGACAGCGGCTATAAAAAATTTCTTGATAATACTATTTCACATGGGCATAATGCTATTGAGATGAGTGTTATCACTCACTGGGCAATGGGCAATCATGCACCGTTTAATGCCCATGGCGACGCTCCTTTTCTAAAACGTTTGAACGGCAGTGACTGGGATGGTAAACTCACTTATACTGATATAAAAACGGAAGGGCCAAACCTGTTAACACCGAACGAAAATTATTGGAAACATATAGATGAATTGCTCTCAGACTGCGAATCAAAAGGCATACTTGTATTTATGTTTCCGGGTTATGCTGGTTATTCAAGTGAAACTGAAGAGCAGGGATGGATGAAAGAACTGGTAGCCAACGGAACAGAAAGAACAGAACAATATGGTGCATGGATTGCAACCCGTTATAAAGACCGAAAAAATATTGTATGGATGTTGCTGGGTGATAAAGGTAAGTTTAATGAAGAACAGGCAAAAGCAGAAACAGCCTTGATCAAAGGGCTGAAAAGTGTACAGGGTCAGCAATCTGTTCAATACAGCGCTGAATCTTACAGCGGACAAAATAGTGCTGACAATGCCGACTTCGGAAATGAAATGACATTGAATGCAAGCTATACCTGGGAATTAAAAGTTCCTGTGCCTTATATTGCCCGCAAAGCTTATGCACATGATCCGGTTTTACCTTCTTTCCTGTTAGAAGAACCATACGATGAAGAAGGCCCCGATGGAAATAATTATAATCCCAATGCAACACAACCCGTACGACGATTTCAATGGTGGGGATGGCTGAGTACAATCGGTGGCTATATTTCAGGTAATGGTTATGTATGGCAATTTGTTGACCCTGTGTGGCAGCAACATCTCAATACACAGGCCGCACTTGACATGAGCCGGCTCAACAGTTTTATCCGTTCCATCAACTGGTGGCAATTGGTCCCTTCAGGATTGAATGGAATGAAAAAACTGATCGCTGATGCAAGCAATATTGATAGCTCTGCGGCTTACGTGTCCGCTGCTGCGACAAAAGATGGATCATTGCTGGTGGCTTATATTCCACCTGCACATAAAGGAAACATAACAGTTAACATGAATGCATTGAACAGTAAAATTTATGGTTACTGGTTCGACCCTACCAATGGGATGTATTCACCCATCACTGGTTCTCCTTTTAGTAACATGGGCGTTCAATCTTTTACACCACCAGGGAAAAACAGTACTGGTGATGCAGATTGGGTATTGATGTTATCGGTGAAGAAAAAATAAAGGATGATTCTTCAGAATAACCGTTGAATGTTTATTACTTTAAAGCATTAAGCATTCTATTCGTATTCCAAAATGCCTGGTAGCCGCAAATTTTATTCCCACGGAATTTCCAGATATGTACCCAATCAGATTCGAATGTTTTTCCTGTGTGATTGGCTGTTCCTTCAAAAAAACCTTTTACGATCACTGTATCCTTGTCTGCATATATTTCCTGGGGCATAAATTGATTGAATGAAACCTCGGCAGCCATTTCGATAACAAAATTGGTCACTTCATTTTTTCCATTTCGCAATTTGGTATGTGGAATTTCAGCCACGAATGGCGGCTCCCATCTTATGTCGTCAGTCAAAGAGTTTAATACGCCCTCAAGATTTTTAGCGCCGACGTTGGCATAAAGTTGGTTAACGGTTTCAATGTTTTTTTCCTTGTCCATTTTAATTTTTATTTAAAAGATTTTTTATTCGGAAACCAGGCTTATTTACGCAGTTTTGATAGGGAAGGTTTTGAAGAGTTTATCGCGCGATCCAAAACAAAGGAATATTTCAATAAAAACGAAGATGAGTGATTGGCAATTTATTCTTTGCTTCGTTTACTGTCCTTGCTGATATGCCATGTATCAGGGTAACAGGAGTATAAAATAATAATTAATCTTACTGAATACGATTGCCAGCATATTAATCTATATATTTAATGATTTGTAATTTTTAACCCTGATACATAACATGAGAAAATATTATTTTCCTGCAGGCATTATCATAGTTATACTGGCATTGCTTTTAACCAGTTCCTGTAATAACAACAAGCAAAAAACGGCAGCAGAAAAAGCGCAGGATTCTGTCACCGCCATGATAAAAAGAGGCGATTATCTTGTAAACTCGATCTGTAACTGTATGCACTGTCATGCTACCCGTGATTTTACAAAGTTTTCGGGACCTGTTATTCATGGTACGGAAGGGAAAGGCGGTGAAGAAATTAGCCCGGGGATCTTTGTCAGGAATATAACTCCATACACTCTCGGAAGCTGGACAGATGACGAAATCTATAAAGTACTTACAACCGGCATAAGAAAAAACGGGGATACACTTGTTCCCCTCATGCCATATATGGCTTATGCAAAAATGCCAAAGCAGGAAATTTACAGCATCATTGCCTACCTGCGCACGCTCAAATCGATTGAAAATAATGTACCTGAACGAAAGATCAGTGATACTTTACAGCCATTCTGGACGACTTTATACAAAAATCTATACTTAAAACATGCCGAAAAAAAAATACTGCTGTCCTCACCGGATGATAAAGTGAAGCTGGGAGAGTACCTGGTGAATGCCGGGAACTGTAAAGGCTGTCATACAAAATTTGATAGGGATAAAATGGATTTTGATATGGACGCTTATCTTTCCGGCGGAAGACTTTTAAAAAATACGGCTCTCGGCATTGCAGTCAACAGCGCCAATCTTACGCCTGATACTGCTACCGGCATCGGTGCATGGACAGAAGAAATATTTTTAGCCAAATTCAATAACTACCGTGATTCAACCCATTACAATCATAACCCGGGAAAATATAATTCGGTTATGCCCTGGACGATCGTTGCTAAGATGAACGATGATGATCTTAAAGCCATCTATACTTACCTGCGCAGCATCAAACCGATAAAAAACAAAGTAGAAAAATGGCCGCAGTAAAATGGGAAACTATTGTTCGTGCCGACACGAACCACGGCCGCAGGGAATGTGCACAGAGTTAAGAGACTTACTTTGTGTTCGTCGTATTTCCTTCGTGTACGTTGTGACCCGAAAATATGGTCACAAAGGCAGTTTGTAAACCTTGGAATACACAAAGAAATTTTACAGAAGAGAGTGTCGTGCTTAGGCTGGCGATTACCTCCACCATAGGAATGTTGAAAGTAGTACCGAAAGTTGAAGTGAGTGACACAACAGAAGTTGAACAGAATTCCTGGTGCTGGTAACATAATTCACTTTACAATATCTTAGCTATTCAAATAGCAACCATTTATGCAAATCATCGAATGTGTTCCCAACTTCAGTGAAGGAAATGATTTGAATATCATTAAACAAATTACGAGCGAGATCGAAGGAGTTGAAGCTGTTCGTTTATTGAATGTGGATCCGGGTAAGGCGACCAATCGCACGGTGGTAACTTTTGTAGGCAGTCCGGAAGCTGCTGTGGAAGCGGCTTTCAGAGCAATAGAAAAAGCAGGCGAATTAATTGATATGAGTAAACACAAAGGTGAACATCCGCGGATGGGAGCCACCGATGTTTGTCCGCTGATACCGGTTGCCAATATTACCATGGAAGAAACAGCGGCATGGGCGCAGAAATTAGCAAAACGTGTGGGAGATGAATTATTGTTGCCGGTCTATTTATATGAAGCGGCGCAACCGAATAAGGAACGCAGCAATTTATCAGTGATCAGGGCAGGGGAGTATGAAGGATTTTTTAAAAAAATATTGTTGTCCGAATGGAAACCTGATTTCGGCCCGGCCAAATTTGATGCAAAACGAGGCGGCACAGTGATCGGCGCCAGGGATTTTTTAGTGGCTTACAATGTAAACCTGAATACAACCTCTGTGCGCAGAGCCAATGCCATTGCATTTGATATCCGTGAAGCAGGAAGAAAGGTAAAGGTTAAGATTAAGGATGAGAAAGGAAACGATGTTGAAGTTGAGAAAGTGCAGCCCGGCAGTTTAAAATCTGTGAAAGCAATCGGCTGGTATATTGAAGAGTATGGTATTGCACAAATATCGATTAATCTTACAAACATCAATGTAACGCCTGTGCATATTGCGTTTGATGAAGTTTGTAAGAAGGCAGAAGGTAGAGGGATTAGGGTTACAGGCAGTGAACTTGTGGGATTAATTCCATTGAAAGCGATGCTGGATGCGGGAAAATATTTTTTGAAAAAACAACAACGGTCGGTGGGAGTTTCAGAAAAGGAATTGATAAGAATTGCTGTGAAGTCAATGGGACTGGATGAACT
>JBIOGV010000207.1:0-6373 GCA_044448365.1 Chitinophagales bacterium | reverse complement strand
TACGAGATCATGAATTCACCTCGTATCCCGGTAGCATCTGTTACACTAACGAGGGAATTGAAACAGGAAGAAGCTGCTGCTCCTGTTGCCGGGGCTGCTCCGGCCGCTGCTGGTACAGCTGCCACACCTGCTGCTGCAACACCTGCACCAGCTGCCACATCCGCAGGGAAGAAATAAATGTTTGATTTACTGATACAACCCTGTTTTGCGACAGGGTTTTTTTGTGACCTACCTAAATTCTTCCGTTGTTTCTTTGTGATCTCTTCTGAACTTATATTTGGCTAATTGAAATGAGATGAAATTTCTGATTGTTGGTTTGGGTAATCCTGGCAATGAGCATGCGCATACACGTCATAATATTGGCTTTGATGTGACCTATGCATTTGTGACAAAACATAAAGGAATTTTTAAAACCAGCCGGTTGGCATATGCAGCGGAAATAAAGTGGAAAGGAAAGATTTTTGTTTGCATTTGTCCCACGACCTATATGAATCTAAGTGGTAAAGCAGTAAAATACTGGATGGATAAAGAAAAGATCTCTTTAGAAAATATTTTAGTGATCGTAGATGAGGTTGCCTTGCCATTAAGTAAACTTCGGCTTCGTCCTTCGGGAAGTGATGGCGGTCATAATGGATTAAAAAGTATTCATGAATCCCTTCAAACGGTTGAATATGCAAGGCTGCGTTTTGGTATAGGTAATAATTATCCCAAAGGGATACAATCTGAATTTGTTTTAGGTAAATGGCATAAAGAGGAAGAACCTCTTGTAAGGATGAAAATTGACAAGGCTGTTGAAGTGATTGAGAATTTTGCCACAGCCGGCATTACAATAGCCATGAACCAGGTAAATAACAGGGAATTTTCAGCGTAATAAAAGACTCTGCCAGCTTTTGACCCTATAAGTTTTTTTTATGATTAATGAGAGGTATTACTTATTTTAGCACTCCAACCCAGAGAAGTTCTTTCTTTAGAATCCAATGTTTGCCGATGAAAGCCAGAATATATGGGATAGCAACCCTTTAAGGTATCCGGTATATTTACTTAAAACCACCTGATTTATGAAGATTTTCTGCGTAGGCCGTAACTATGTTGCACATGCCAAAGAATTAGGTAATGAAATACCTGACGAACCAGTCATTTTCATGAAACCTAAAAGTGCATTATTGCAACCCCACACTCCATTTTATTACCCGGAGTTTACAAATGAACTGCATTATGAATGTGAACTGGTTTTACGTATCAGTAAAAACGGGAAGTACATACAGGAGAAATTTGCCAGCAAATATTATGATGCTGTAACTGTTGGCATTGATTTTACGGCCCGCGATATCCAGAATGAATTAAAAGAAAAAGGCCTGCCCTGGGAAAAAGCCAAGGCCTGGGATAATTCTGCTGCTATTGGCAAATGGATACTTTTTTCGAATGTTAAAAATAAAAAGGACATCAATTTTTGTCTTTATAAAAATAAAGAATTGGTGCAGCAGAGCAACGCAAATTTAATGATCCATAATTTTGATAAAATAGTTTCTTATATCTCCACTTTTTTTTCAGTGAATATTGGTGATCTTGTTTTTACAGGTACACCGGCAGGCGTAGGTGAATTGGTCGTGGGTGATGAAATGGAAGGGTTTATTGAGGACGAAAGCCTGTTACAGCTGGATATTAAATGAGTAAAAACTTCCACCGGCTCTTATTTCACAGTTTTGATTCCCATTTTTACTGAGGTAGTTCCCGGGTTTGTTTGTTTCTCTTTTATCTATTCACTATTTTCTTATCCTTTACCTTTGCGTTGCTTAAAACTAAATTCAGAATAGATTATGGCTGTACGCACTGATCTTTTCACCAGCCCGGATTACTACCAATTGGATGAATTGCTAACTGAAGAACAAAAACTTATTCGTGAAACGGTTCGCAGTTATGTAAAAAAAGAAATTTCTCCTATTATCGAAGATTATGCGCAGCGGGCAGAGTTCCCGGAGCAAATAGTTAAGCAGATGGGAGAGCTGGGTTGCTTTGGTCCAACCATTCCTGTTGAATATGGCGGAGGCGGATTAGATTATATCAGTTACGGTTTAATGATGCAGGAGCTCGAACGAGGAGACAGCGGTGTCCGCTCCACGGCATCGGTCCAGGGTTCCCTGGTGATGTTCCCGATTTATGCTTATGGAAGTGAAGAGCAGCGAAAAAAATTTTTGCCAAAATTAGCGACAGGAGAATGGCTGGGATGTTTTGGATTGACAGAACCGAATCATGGAAGCGATCCTGGCGGTATGCTCAGCAATTTTAAAGATGGAGGTGATCATGTGATCCTGAATGGTTCAAAAATGTGGATCAGCAACGCACCTTATTCGCAAGTAGCAGTGATATGGGCAAAAGATGAGCGGGGTGAAGTAAGAGGATTGATATTAGAAAGAGGGATGGAAGGGTTTAGTACACCTACAACACATGGCAAATGGAGTCTTCGGGCATCAGCAACCGGGGAATTGGTTTTTGACAATGTAAAAGTTCCGAAAGAAAATATTCTTCCCAATGTGAAAGGATTAAAAGGGCCACTAAGTTGTTTAACAAAAGCGCGGTATGGCATCGCCTGGGGCACGGTTGGCGCAGCCATGGATTGTTATGATACTTCACTGCGTTATTCAAAAGAAAGAATACAATTTGAAAAACCGATCGGTAGTTTCCAGTTGCAGCAAAAAAAATTGGCCGGGATGATCACCGAAATTACAAAGGCTCAACTGATGAACTGGCGATTGGGTGTATTGATGAATGAAAATAAAGCAACACCGCAACAAGTTTCCATGGCAAAACGAAATGGTTGTGAGATCGCCGCAAGAATTTGCCGTGATGCCCGCCAAATTCTTGGAGGCATGGGAATTACAGGGGAATATAGTATCATGCGGCATATGATGAACCTGGAAAGTGTAATTACCTATGAAGGTACACATGATATTCATTTACTGATAACGGGGCAGGATATAACAGGGTTTAATGCGTTTGCCTGAAGTCAGAGGTCAGAAGTCGGAAGTATGAGGTCGGAGGTCAGAGGTAAGAGGTGGGAAGTCGGAAGTATGAAGTAGGATTTTTTAAAATGGAAAATTAATGACCTGATCGCATGATTAAGACATTGTCTGACCTGGATGTTTTTAATATTTCATTTCGTTTTGCAATGGACATGTTTGTTTTATCGAGAAGCTTTCCTAAGGAAGAACGTTACTCTTTAACTGATCAACTCGTAAGATCATCAAGATCAATCTCAGCAAATATTGCAGAAGGGTGGGGCAAAAGGATTTATGAAAACGAATTTAAGAAGCACTTTGTTTATGCTATGGGTTCTTTAGAGGAAACAAAAACCTGGATCCTTTTTGCGAAAGATTGTGGATATATTAATAATGAGAAATATCAAACAATTTTTGTGGCATGTGAGGAAATTGGAGCGAAGATTTATAAGTTATTCCAAAATTGGAAATCTTAATTCCTATTTCTAACATCCTATTTCATACATCATCAATGAAAATCTTCTTCATCGGTTTTATGGGTTCGGGTAAAACCCATTGGGGTAAGCAGGTTAGCGAAAAACTTCATATTCCTTTTTTTGATCTTGATGAGCAGATCATTTCACACGAAAACAAATCAATACCAGAGATCTTCACAGAAAACGGAGAGGAATATTTCAGGCTGCTTGAAAAAGATATACTTCACATTATCGCAGAAAGTCATGAAAATTTTGTTATGGCCTGTGGCGGAGGCGCACCCTGCTACTATAATAATATTGATTACATGAATCAATCAGGCACTACAATCTGGATCAATACACCGATTGATATTCTCTTCCATCGATTGATCAAAGAAAAAGAAAACCGGCCGCTCATTAAAAACCTTACCGATGCGCAATTAAAAGGATTCATTATTAAAAAATTTGCTGATCGGAGGATATACTACGAACAAGCCGATATAGTCGTAGACGAAGAGCCCTTAAAACTCGAGGATATTGTTGAAAAAATTTTTCATGCATAAAACGTTTTTATCGTTTGGCGCATTCTTCGGAGCCATTGCAGTCGCCCTGGGAGCATTTGGAGCGCATGAATTGAAAAAAATTGTTTCGCCGAATGCTGTTTCGGTATTTCAAACAGGAGTACAATACCAGATGTATCATACATTAGCCCTGCTTATTGTCGCTATTGTGTATGACCGGTTCCGAAACAAATGGCTCAGTTGGACAGGATATCTTTTTTCCCTGGGAATACTTTTCTTTTCAGGTTCTCTTTACCTGGTTACAGCGTTAAATGCTTTCGGAAAGATTGTTCCGGTTGCGGTGGGCATTCTTACTCCTGTTGGCGGTGTATTTTTTATTTGCGGGTGGCTAAGCTTTTTGATCGGGGTCGTTAAAAAGAATTGACTACAGTGGAAGCGTGAATATGCTTTCTGTTCCATTGTTCTTTTTTATATCAAAATTGCCACCGATACTTTTCATCCGCCGATCAATATTTTGCAGGCCATTTCCAAACTTTCGGATATTCTGAAGATCGATTCCAATTCCATCATCAGTGATTTTTATGACCAGTATGCTGCCTGCCATAATATCGATCGTGAGTTGGGTTGCCCCGGAATGTTTCAGCATGTTATTCAAAGTTTCCTTCACGCATAAAAAAATATTTCTGCGCTTATCGCCGCTTAATTCTTTTTCAGGAATGACATCAGGCGTTTTCACAGTACATTGAACAGGCGTGCCTTCGAGATATTCTATCGTATATGCCCTGATGTATGAGATAAGATTTCCCAGTGAATCATTCTGGCTGTTCATGCTCCAGATGATAGCATTCATTTTATTCAAAACATCATTGGCAGACTGTGAAATTTTTTCTATTTCAAGGGGCGTATTTTGTTTCATTTTATTTTTGGCTATTTCGCTCATCAGCCGTATATGAGTCATCCCCGAACCCAATTCATCATGCATATCGGTTGAGATGCGGTTTCGTTCTTCCTGCTGCGCAGTTACTACGGCCAGTTGTTTTTCAAATTCCTTTCTTTCATTTTCCATTTTCAACTGTTCTCTTTCCTTTGTTTGTTCAATGATCTGCCGCCTGTTTTTATAGCTTAAGCCTGCAAGAAAAAATACAAGTTCTAGAAATAATCCCAGCTCATAATAAAAAAGGGATGCATTAAATACTGCGGGCAAATTGTTGAAGAAATGACCAAAAAGGATCAGCAATTGGGAAAATACCGCAAAGAAAAAATAAAAAAGATTTCCCCAGAAAAGATATCTCAATAATTTATAGTTCCAATACCGGATACAATAAACCAGGAAGATCACCATCATGGCCAATAGGATGATTTTTGTCGTGTTCTCAACGCCATTTAAGAAAGTAAAATTGTCGGTAAAAAAATAAGAATAAGAGAACAGGCTGACGGAGATAAGCAGTCCGATTATTCCAAAGTTATAGAGCCTGGCAAGAAAAGGATATGTTATTCGGGCGGAGAGAAATTTCTGCATGAAGATCATGTAGAATCCCAGGCCTGTACATTGCATTATAAAATCAAGATAGGCCTCCATAAAGAAAACACCGCTGCTGATCCTGTAGTCATAATAAGTTTTTGTAAAGAGCATGCCACCCAGGAAAATGGCATAACCTGCATAATATAAAAATTCCCGGTTGCCTCCCATAATGTAGTTGGCTATCGAGAAGAGGATCATCATTAACAGCAAACCACAAAAAATGTAGGTAATGATATTTACATAGAGATGAGGAGAAGACAACTCCACGAAAAAAGTTGAAAGATGCGATTTGTTGATCAGAGCCGGGCGGATGTAGTTGGTATAGGTTTTTACAAACTTCATTTCTGCCAAATAAGTAGCAGTATCATGTGGCGCTAAGGCAAGTAGCCTGTAACCTATGCTATCATCAATGGCTGGTTCTATATTCCAGGTCTTGATTATTTTATTTCCTGAAACCCTGCAGAGTTGAATCGATGAATAAAAAAAGCCTGGAAAAAACCATACGGAATCAAAGTCATCCGCACTGTTCACCACATAAAATCGCAAAATTATTTTGTGATTTATAAATTTTGATGGTATCTCTTTTTTAAGAACAGATGTATTCTGAAATTTAAGATCAGGATACAAAGTATTCAAAGAGGAATCAGATGGCATGAACGCCGCTTCTGTTTTGCCCCGTATCGTCTCATAAGTTGTTATTTTATTCAGATCAATATATGCTGAATCAGGAATTGACTGGCAAAAAACCTTGTTCACAAAACAAAAACAGTGAATGAGAAAAAAAGATTTTAAAAAGAGTAATAAAACAGGTTTTCCTCTCATGGGATTGTTTTCTGAACTGTTCTCCAAAACTAATATATAGCCCCTGCTTTTAATAGC
>JBIOGV010000206.1:0-6404 GCA_044448365.1 Chitinophagales bacterium | reverse complement strand
TGTTTAACATGATTTACCTGTAAAATGATCCTTTTGATTTCTTCAAGCTCCATGCCGGAAGGAACCGCATCGATCGTCATTTTAAAACTGTCCCGTAATAATTTCCAGGCGCTGATAAGAATAATGATCATAATGATCAATCCTATTGCCGGGTCAAGCCAGTACCATTCGGTATAAATTATTATTATCCCTGCTGCAACTACGCCAATGGAGACCAATGCATCAGTTAAGAGATGTAAATAAGCAGCTTTCACATTTAGTTCCTTTTTCCTGTTGCGATAAAATAAATAAGCCGATATACTGTTGACAACAATTCCTGCTGAAGCGATCCAGGCAATGACACCACCCGCAACTTTTTCCGGTTTTAATAATCTTGTCACAGATTCATAACCCAGGATACCAATCGCAATAAACAGAATCACGGAATTAGTGAGAGCAGCGAGCACCGTTGTTTTCTTATACCCATAGGTATAAACGGCGCTGGATTTTTTTTCAGCCATTTTAAATGCAACCAGCGATAAAATAAGACTTGCCACATCACTTGCGTTATGACCTGCATCAGTGAGCAGGGCCATCGAGTTGTAGATCAGGCCACCGGTTATTTCTGCTAAAACAAAAGCGCTGTTTAAACAAATTCCAACGATAAAAGCAGTGTTTTTTCCGTGCTCAAACTCTAAACCGTATGAATGACTATGATGGTCATGATCGTGTCCCATAGCTTACTAAACTTGTTCCTGCATTTGAAATCTGTAAAAACAATTAAATTAGAGAGCACTAAATAAAACAATTTAAATAAATGATAACGATTATTTCTATACTTCGAGGAATTAATGTGGGGAAAAGGAGGGTTTTAATGACAGATCTGAAGGCATTATACGAAAAACTCGAGTTTAAAGAAGTAAGCACTTTTATTCAAAGCGGTAACGTAATTTTTAAAACCGATAAGAAATTATCCGGCCAGCAGCTGGCTGAAAGAATTGAACAGGCATTGATTAAACAATACGGATTCAATGTACCCGTCATCAACAGAACACTTGGGGAACTGAAAAAACTGGTTGTCTCAAATCCTTTTTTAAAAATCAAGGGAACGGACCAGTCAAAGCTTCACGTTACATTTTTAGCCAGGGAGCCGGAAACGGCAAATCGTGAACTCGTTGAAGCATTTGATTATTCGCCTGATCAATTCATTATTTCCGGCAGTGAAGTTTTTTTGTATATCCCGGGAAGTTATGCTGAAACGAAACTTTCAAATAATTTTTTTGAAAGTAAATTAAAGGTTTCCACAACCACACGTAACTGGAATACCGTTACCAAACTCGCCGAATTGGCGGAGCCCAAATAATCATTATTCAATTATCAACATCCTTAATAATTGGCCTGTTATCATTCGCATCTCTATGCTCATATTGGATTATAAATTTTGAAAGATCAGGCTTATGATCCCGGATGCGCTGCAATTCGTAATGATAAATAGTTTGACCTAACTGGAACAGGAACGGATAGCCGATCGAATCGTAATCATATTTATCATCATTCAAAACTCCATCACTGTTTACATATACCGTTGCACTTAACATGAACTCTACGTTGTTTTTAAAATCCGCCACATACGAAACGTCTGTTAAAAATCCATAGGCCCAGCCAACTTTGTTAAAAACCCGAACCCCCATGGGCATTTGATGTGAACCATATTTGAAATAGAACTTTACATTGCTGTCATAAAATTTACTGGTATCATATTTCGGATAGTTTGTTTCTGACGGATATTGAGAAAGATAGCGGTAAACAAACCGGTAATCATCTTTATTCAATTTAAAACGCTGACTTGCCGGGACCGATGAAGGAAATAAAACAGATTGCAAAATTTGCTGCAGGTCTTTTAAGGAAATATTATTTGCTTTTGTAAAATCAATGGGTTCATTGACCAGGCTGTCGGTTTGATCATAATGTGCTTTACCGATTTTAATAGGAGGGGGGAAATAAAATGAATCTCTATTGTATGCAGCAGGTTGCAGGTAAATAAGATCTCCCTTCTCATCAATGAAGCGTATTTGGTTCGTATGGCGGTTTTGCTCAGGTGTGAAACCCATAAACTGCCGGGTTATCCGAACATCCTCATAACCTTTCGCATGCAGGCATCGATTGATATCCTGCTGCCCTGTAAATTGATAAAAGCGATTATAGGCATCATTATCACTAACCAAAAATGCTTTGCGGATAAATTGGGCAATGGAGGGCAGTTTGTTTGATGAGCTGGTGTCTTTGTACAATGCTGATTGTTTTTCATAGCTGCTGTCAAACTGTATCGAAGTATATTTATTGACCCCGTGAATATGCATCCCGTTTAATTTCTCCAATGATAACAGTGCTAGAGGAAGTTTTACTGTTGAGGCTGGATTGAAATAAAAATCAGGATCATAATTGTAATAATAATTTTTAAAGGTTGGTTTATTATGCTTATCCTTGTCGATTTCGGTATAAATGATCTGCAGGCGATACGTTTGAGGATCATTGATCACCTGTTGAAAAATAGAATCTTTGTTTTCCTCCAAAATCTTCTTTAGAAACGGATCAGTAGTTGCCTGGCCCAATAAAGTAATACAGGAAAAAAACAGAAGAATAAAACAAGCGGAACGCATATTTGAAGATACTTATTATGCGTTAACCCGGAGCGAGACCATTCATATTTGGATTTTATTAAAGATTGCCGGCATGGATTTTATTTAATTCTTATGAACCGTATTCATAAAAAGAATAAAGCTGAACTATGGAGAATGAGGAATTAGAAAGATCAGCAACCATTATAAGTATGGTACTGCTTGTAATAACATTTTTAATGGGAATATTGGATTCAGTTTTGTAAACCATAAACGGATCGTTAATTAATTATTTTGTGTTAGTTACCGGGTGCAGTTGCATTTCAATGATTCAACAATGAAATCCTGTTTTTTGCATTTCTGTTATTAACGGTCATTGTTGTGCTCACTTTATCCAACCCATTCCAATATTGATTCATCTTTTTTGTAAGGGTAGCTATTTTAAACAAATTGAAGTATCTTAATCACCCAAGCTATCTTATAAATTATTTATGAAAACTCTTTTGCTCCTTTTCCTTCTTCCACTGCAGATATTTGCCCAGGATTTAACGGGCATCTGGACGGGTTATTTACAAATAGGTGATACCAAGCTTCCCTATGAACTTGCCATAAGCGGGAAGGGTAATGATTTGAAAGGCTATTCTCAGCTTGTGTTTACATTTAACGGAATTGAAAATATCGGTATAAAAACTATGGACCTAAAAGTAAAAAGAGGAGGTATTTCCATAGAAGACGGTGAACTGATCTATGATAACTATACAACTCCCGGGAGAAGAGTAAAGCTTTATGGAAGCTTGGCGTGGGTGGGCAAGGACCTGAATATGACCCTGGCCGGTACTTTCGCTACGAGATCAATGGATATGAGAGCAGCTGCGAATGAAAACTCTTTTAAGGGAACTGTTTTTTTACAAAAGAAAAATCCTTCCACACCAACAAAATTAATTTCCAAACTGGATGATATGGGTTTGTCGGACAAGCTTTCATTTGTTAAACCTGGTAAAGAGAAAGAAGAAAAGACTGCTAAAAAGGATGAAAATAAAATTCAAATAAAGAATGAGGAAAAGATTACTCCGTCAAAAGAAATAAAAACATCACCTGAGCAACCTGAAGTTGCTCAACGGAAAACAGAAATCATAAGAAGGATCACATTTGGTTCGGACAGCATTGTGATCAGTTTGTATGACAATGGTGAAATCGACGGTGATACGGTAAGCATTTTATTAAACGGGAAAGTGATCTTATCGAAACAGGGTCTAACTGCAAAAGCAATTACTAAAACAATTTATTCAACAGAAATCGGGGATTCGTCGGAATTAGTGATGTACGCGGAGAATCTTGGCCGTATTCCCCCTAATACCGGGCTACTGATCATTCAATCCGGCTATGAACGATACCAGGTGAGATTTTCTGGTGATCTTCAAAATAGTTCTGCTGTTATTTTAAAACGCAGACACTAACCCGGTCACTCGCAAAGTTCTACTTTAAATGCAAGGTTGAAATATTTATAATAATGACCATCCTGGTCCTTTGAATCCGCATGCCATTCTTCGCCTGTAAAAGGATTTTTCGTACCGGCAGCAGCTTCTCCGATAGCAATCATTGCATTATTGGTCCGGATACGAAAACCATAGCTTTCATTTTTATGCAGAGACATTGGAGGAAAATCAAAACGAATCCATTTTTCTTCGTCGGTTTTTTGTATTTCAACGGTTGCACTTACCAATTGTGGTCCCCAATTTTTACTTTCTGTGTCAAAAGCATGAAGGGTAAGCACCATTTCACCCGGATTTTGTACAGCAGCAGAAAATACCTGGATATTATCCAATTCTCCGCTGGCCGGGCAGCTAAAGGTTTGCCCTGCAAAATGGTCTGTAGGATCTGTTTTTAAATGGCCGACCCAAAGCGAAGTATTGTTTTTTAATTGGGTAATGACTGGTTGTGGCCGGTAGGCAGTTTTCATGGGTTTCATACTATAAATTTAGTGTTCAAAAAATGGGAAACGTTTCCCCTTGTATTCTTAACTAATTTCCGCCCGGATTATTGTGCCAAAGCAGGGCTGTGGAGAACTTTTGAAGATAAAAAAGAAAAGAATAAGTAAAACTTAAAGGTGAACTGATCCATTTTATAAGGTTAAATACCTAATGAAATTTTATAAATACCGGGGAAAATGCCAGATCATACAAAAGATGTTTAACCGTCAAATTTTCTGAAAGCAACCACCAAACCTGCTCAGGAGCGAAAGGGACGTTGAAGAGTGCGACGCAACAAAAGCAAAATAGCAGTACTGAAGCCCGTTACAAAAAAATGAACCTTTTTTAAGAAATCTGCAAAAGCCTGCCTGCATTGAATTATGACAAAAAATTTAAGGGTGCAATATTCCCTAAATCAATGCAAATGCCATTCTGGGGTTTTCAAATTCTGACCAAAAAAATGAGAAAGTTTTTTTAATAACAAAATGTGTGAATTAAATCACTGCCGTAGTGCTTATTTTTTTTAAATTGTGGATGACCATGAAAACTTAGATGTATAACCTGTTCATTGATGTGAACAAGTAGTGAATGAAGCGTGAATAAGAAAAAATTTGTTTTGAAAAATTTTCTCCATTTATATTCGCTCACTGACTAAAAGGGCAATATTCCGGTAACATAGAAATAAGAATTTATTAATATTAAGACTGGAATTGAACTCATGGTCACCTGCCCCGTTGACGGGTGGGGTTGATAGTAAATCGATGGTATAACCCTCTAATTCCACCGAACGTACAATGGATCTTACTAACCTGAACAGAGACAGAAAACGCCGCAAATCCTCCCTCGACCTTAGCACCATGGTGTATGGGAAAGTACCCCCACAGGCTAAGGATCTTGAAGAAGCCGTTTTGGGTGCCATTATGCTTGAGAAAAATGCATTTGACACTGTAGCTGAAATTTTAAAACCCGAGTGTTTTTATGTGGAAAGCCATCAGCGGATTTTTCGTTGCATGCAAAGCCTTGCGCAAAAAAGCCAGCCCATCGATATTTTGACGGTGGTGGAAGAATTGCGAAGCAAGGAAGAACTGGAAATGGTCGGTGGCGCTTATTATGTAACAAAGCTTACCAACACGGTTGTTTCTTCAGCGAACATTCAAACGCATTCGAGGATCATTCTTCAAAAATTTATTCAGCGCGAATTGATCCGCATCAGCGGAGAAATCATCGGTGATGCCTATGAAGACAGTACGGATGTATTTGATCTTCTCGATGATGCGGAAAGTAAATTGTTTGAGATCACGAACAATCACCTGCGTAAGAATTTTGATACGATCGATTCTGTATTGGTAAAAACTATTCAGCGCATTGAAGATTTGCGTCATAAAAATGAAGATGTAACGGGAGTACCGAGTGGTTATGCTTCATTGGATCGTATTACCTATGGCTGGCAGAATACTGATCTCATCATTCTTGCGGCAAGACCTTCTGTTGGTAAAACGGCACTTGCATTGAATCTTGCACGCAATGCGGCTTTACATGCAAGCAAGCCAACTCCGGTGGCTGTGTTTTCTCTTGAAATGAGTGCCGGCCAACTGGTGCAACGTATTCTGGCAGCTGAAAGCGAAATATGGCTTGAAAAAATTGCAAGGGGAAAACTGGAAGAGCATGAAATGAAACAATTGTATGCAAGAGGTATTCAACGGCTGGCACAGGCGCCGATATTTATCGATGATACCCCTGCTTTAAACATTTTTGAATTGAGAGCAAAATGCCGCCGCTTAAAAAATAAACATAACATCGGGTTGATTATCCTTGACTATTTGCAGTTGATGAGTGG
>JBIOGV010000205.1:0-6441 GCA_044448365.1 Chitinophagales bacterium | reverse complement strand
GTATTATTTGCTCGTTTAACTGTTTCACCAGTTCCTGAATTTCAATGAAAAGAGAGTTTATCCAAAATGAGTCAATTATCTTTATACAGAGGCCTTCAATTTCATTAATACTGCTGATGGTTGCCATATCGCAATTTTCAATTTCATTTATTTTCTTAAGCAAAGTGTCTAATAACGATGATATGGTTTCTTCTTGGTATTGTGACTGGAATAAAGAATAGAAGCCAGGAATTGCAGTTGAAATTTGATCATATGCACTTTTAATAAAAACTAAATCAGCTTCTGAAATGAGTCTTGAATGAGCAACATCGGTTCTTAAAAAATTTAGGGCCTCTAAATTGTGTATTAAAATATCGGTATTTAACTTACCAATTAGATTACTTATGGTATCAAAATTTTGGTGTTTACTAACCACACCAATAAACTCAGACCAATTCAAGTAATAAAAGGGATGCAATAAGATGCTCTTTTTAAAATTTTCTTGCCTACTTTTTAATTCTCGATGAATTTTAGTCAGGTATATATCTTCTATATTAGGCTTTTGTTGCTTTTCGGAGGTTTCATAAATTCTTTTGCCAATTTCTTTGATCGATTCCAAATGGATTTTGCCTAAAAAGCTTTTTGTCCATTGATTAACACCTTTTTCTTTAACAACTTTTATCAAAAATTCTCTTAATCCAACTTCAATTTTTGCAAATAAAATATAAGCTTCTGAGTTTAATTCGAACCCCATAGCATAAGTTTTTAATAAAGCGACTGTTTGGTTTTACAATAAATCTTGTGGAAAGGGCAGAATAGCGGTAAAACAAGACAGTGGCTTATTACCAAGTTAAAGATAATCCCTGAATTTTTTTCATGACTTAAGATGCTCAGGATAATTATAGAATGTAGAAGTGTCCAACCCACGGCAAGTCGGGACAGGCAACAAGAGAAGCTAAATAGAATTACACTCGCTGGCTATTTAATCATAATTAAAGATTGCTTCTTCCACTTCACGATGGGGGGGTTGTGTCCTCGCAATGACGAGATTCCTCTCCCGTGTGCGGCGGGATTGGGGTGACAAAATAAGAGGGAATGACAAATCTTTTTATGGATGACTGTTGACAGATGACCGATGACTGACGACCCTTATCTTTGCAAACTATGTCAGACGAGAAATCACTTAATTTTTTTGGAAGAAATAATAGAAGAGGATCTGAAAAACGGTAAGTATAAAGCGATCGTTACCCGTTTTCCACCGGAACCTAATGGCTATTTGCATATCGGTCATGCCACCAGCATTTGCCTGTAATAAAAAAGCCATCTGCTATCGCAGGATGGCTTTCTATAAATCAGAATGCATTTAAGGAAGTTTTACTCCCTTCAATAACTTATTAGCCTTTGATAATTTTTCGGGGAACAATATCTTATCTGCATACTTATCCAGGTCTTTTTTAACCTTGGTATGTACGCCGTTTTTTTGTTTAACTGTAGTATTTTTCTTTCCCTGTTTCATGTTTGTAAAATTACGTTTTATTTCCTTTTTATCAAAAAGCCCGTATAACTACGACGTTTTTCAAAAGGTTCAAACCCGGTTTCGTCTGTGAGCCCCCAGATACCAAAAATCTCTGCTAATTCTTCATAATTCAGAGTGAGAGCCATTCTGTATAATCTTGTTCTTTCTTTTGTACTTCCGGTAAAGAAAATATACCTGTCAGGAAAACGTTCGGTAAAGTCATACACAGCGGCAGCTACGGTTGCTAAGATTTTGTCACGGTCTTTATTATCGTTAGCAGTAGTGTCATCAATGGATCCATCGTCATTTATATTTCCAAATGCAAGATTAAATGCGCCTTCTGCCTTGGTAGGAGTAAATTGTATGATCTTTTTTATGTCACCTTTAGGACCTGTGCTGATAAATTCAAATACAGTAGCGTCGGTAGAAATATCAAAGGATGTGTAGCGATTGTAATGACTCATAAAGATTCAAGTTATGAAATTAATGAAAAGACTTCTTGCAGCACGAGTGTGCAACCCTTTTACAAATTCATCAAAAACTCCGCAAGAGTTTAATAATAGCATTGCTAAGTACATAAATATTACATTCCTCACCAACAGTAGTAATACGGTATTTTGATTTGTCTTCATAAACTCAATAGCACAGTGCTTTTGGGCATAAATTATTATATGGATTACCATCCGTAGTAATACGGTATTTGAACTTATCTTCGCAAAAAAATCAAGGACAGGATGCCAGAAGAAAAAAGCAATAATTTTTTAGAGGAAATAATAGAAGAGGATCTGAAAAACGGTAAGTATAAAACTATCGTTACTCGTTTTCCGCCGGAGCCGAATGGTTATTTGCATATCGGTCATGCCACCAGCATTTGCCTCAATTTTGGATTAACACAGAGATACGGAGGATATACAAACTTAAGGTTTGATGATACTAATCCGACCACGGAGGAAACGGAGTATGTGGATAGCATAAAGGATGATGTTCGCTGGCTGGGCTTTGAATGGAAGAACGAACTCTATGCCAGCGATTATTTTCCGCAGCTCTATGCGTTTGCTGTAATATTGGTCAAAAAAGGATTGGCCTATGTGGATGACTCGACATCGGAAGAGATCGCTGCGATGAAGGGTACGCCCACTGAACCTGGCAGTGACAGCCCTTACCGCAGCCGAAGCGTAGATGAGAGTCTTGAGCTGTTTGAAAAAATGAAGAATGGAGAATTTCCTGATGGCAGTCGAACACTGCGTGCAAAAATAGATATGGCTTCACCCAATATGCTGATGCGTGATCCTGTGCTCTATCGCATCAAACATGCGCATCATCACCGCACCGGCGATGAATGGTGCATTTACCCGATGTATGATATGGCTCATGGCCAGAGTGATTCGATAGAGCAGGTGACCCATTCGATATGTACGCTTGAGTTTGTACCACACCGTGAGTTGTATGATTGGCTGATCGCAAACCTGGAAATTTTTCCTTCGCGGCAATATGAGTTTGCCCGTCGCAATATTTCTTACACAGTGATGAGTAAAAGAAAATTTTTGCAACTGGTAAATGAAAAATACGTTGACGGATGGGATGATCCACGGATGCCAACGATCACTGGATTGAGGCGGAGAGGTTATACAGCAGAATCGATTCGTGAGTTTTGTGATAGAGTAGGGATCGCAAAAAGAGATAATGTGGCTGATGTGGGTTTGCTTGAATTTTGTGTTCGGGAACATTTGAACAGAATTGCACAAAGAAGAATGGTAGTGTTTGAGCCGTTGAAAGTTGTAATTACGAATTATCAGCCGGAGGCAGGAGGCATGAAGTCGGAAGTAGGAGGTATGAGGTCGGAGGTAGGAGATCAAGATCATACATCATACATCATACATCATACGTCATACATCTCACCTCAGACCTCAGAAGAACTTTTACAGAGTGAAAATAATCCTGAAGATGTTAATGCTGGTTATCGGGATATTCCTTTTAGTAATGAAATTTACATAGAGCGGGAAGATTTTATGGAAGTGCCGGCGAAGAAATGGTTTCGTTTGGCGCCGGGACAAATGGTGCGATTGAAATCGGCTTACATTATTAAATGCGACGAGGTGATCAAAGATGATACAGGAAAGATTACAGAGCTTCATTGTTCTTATTTTCCTGAAAGCCATAGTGGAAAAGATACTTCGGGTCTTCATGTAAAAGGAACTTTACATTGGGTGAGTGTGAAGCATGCGATCAATTGCGAGGTTCGTTTGTATGACCGTTTGTTTAAAGTAGAAGATCCTTCTTCCGAAGAAGGAGATTTCAAAGATTATATCAACCCTGGTTCTTTACAAATTGTAAAAACTGCGTACGCAGAACCATCATTGAAGTCTGTAAAGTTTGATGAGCGTTACCAGTTTATCCGGAAAGGATATTTTTGTCTGGATAAGGATTCGAGTGAGGAGAAAATAATTTTTAACCGGACAGTTACTCTTAAAGATTCCTGGAAACCTGCGAAGTGATTATTTGATTATGGGGTAGTCATGACTGAGACTTATATAGACTCTTGTTTTTTTTACCTCACCTCTAACTCCCTCTCCATGAGGAGAGGGAGCAGTGCTGCAAATCTTTAATCAGCTTTTTGTTCTACCACATCGGCTTCATTTCTTTATGCTACATTTTACTTTTCAATTATTAGTTGCGATTTTCGATAAGCGAGGGCTGTGTGCTGATGGCCTTCTCCTAAGGAGAAGGTCGGGATGAGGCTTTTTGTCTTTCAGCAGATCCGCGGAAGTTGTTCACCGGTGAGATAGTTTACTACACGGTTTCCACCAATTTGACTTTTTAAAATTACTTTGCCCGGATGTTCTTCAACAACTTCTCCGATAATTCTTGCATTGATGCCATTTTCATCCTGGTTCAATGTTTGTAAAAACTCATAAGCAATTTCTTTTTTTACAATGGCTAAAAAAATCCCTTCATTCGCCACATACAACGGATCAAGACCCAGCATTTCGCAAGCGCCTTCTACCTGTTCATCGATCGGAATTTCCCTTTGATCCATTTTAAAACCCAGCCGCGTGAGTTCTGCGATTTCATTTAATACCGAAGCAACGCCACCTCTTGTTGGGTCGCGCAAAAATTTTATTTGTTTACCGAAATGGTCAAAAAGTTTTTGTGTTGTATGATTGAGCGCAGTCGTATCACTTAAAATGCTTGTTTCAAATTCCAATCCTTTTCTTACACTCATAATAGCGACCCCATGTGTAGCAATGTTGCCACTGACGATTATGATATCACCGGCTTCGATCCGGTTATGATGAATTTTTGCATTGGGATGAATGGATCCGATACCAGATGTATTGATGAATAGTTTATCCCCCTTTCCTTTCTCTACGACCTTGGTATCGCCGGTAACAATTTTAATGTTTGCTTTTTGCGCAGCCTCTTTTATGCTCAACAGAATTTTCCAGAAATCTTCCATTCGAAGTCCTTCTTCAATAATAAAACTCAGAGATAAAAATTTTGCGTTGGCGCCACACATGGCCAGGTCATTCACTGTTCCATTGATCGCCAGTTCCCCAATATTTCCGCCGGGAAAAAATATCGGGGATATTACATAACTATCAGTACTGAATGCAACACGCCCATTTAATTCAAGATTGGCTCCATCATGTTGCTGGTCCAGCCATTCATTTTTTAGAATATCAAATACCCCCGATTGTAATAATTTATGCGTAAGCAGTCCTCCGCTGCCATGACCCAAAGTGATCACATCAAATTCAAATTTTGGAATGGGACATTGCAGGTTCATTTTGTTTGAAATTTTCTGATCGTGAGACGTGAATCGTGAGATTTTAACTCACGTATGACGTCTCACGTCTGACGGTATCTGATGCATAATGGTAGTAGGCCGCACACGCTCCCTCGCTGCTCACCATCGGTGCACCCAACGGATGTTCCGGCTTACAGGCTTTACCAAAGTTCGGGCACTGGAATGGTTTTTTTAATCCTTTCATAATATCTCCGCTGATGCAATCTTTATTTTCTTCGGCCGCTTCAATATCTATATTAAATTTTAAACGGGCATTGTATTTTTTATAACGATCATTGACCTCGTAACCACTCTGCGGAATTAAGCCAATTCCTCTCCAGGTTCGATCATTTATTTCAAATACTTTTTCAATTGTTTCTTTAGCCAGACGATTGCCTTTCTTCAAAACAGTTCGTGCATATTGATTCTCCACTTTGTATTCACCTTTTTCCAATTGCTGCACACACATCAAAATACCCTGCAGCAGATCCACCGGTTCAAATCCTGTAACCACGATGGGTGTTTTATATTTTTCCGCTATCGGGTAATATTCATCGATTCCCATGATCGTGCACACATGCCCGGCTGCGAGAAAACCATCAATTTTATTTTCTACATCACTTAATATCGCTTTCATGGCAGGTGGCACCAGTACATGCGACGCAAGTATTGAATAATTATGGATACCCATTTTGTCTGCCTGTACCACACTTAATGCATTGGCCGGCGCAGTGGTTTCAAAACCCACGGCAAAAAAAACAATTTCTTTTTCGGGGTTTTCCTTTGCCAGTTGTAATGCTTCAATAGGAGAGTATAAAATCCTTACATCTGCGCCCCTGGCCTTTGCTTCCAGCAAATTTTTTTTTGAACCTGGCACTCTCAGCATATCACCAAAAGAAGTGAAGATGACATTGGGTTGTTCTGCCAGCCAGATCGCCTCATCAATTATAGAGATGCTTGTTACACAGACAGGACAACCGGGTCCGTGCACCATTGTAATTTCTTTTGGCAGCATTTCTAAAATTCCATTTTTAACAAGACTATGCGTTTGGCCGCCACAGATCTCCATCAGCGTCCACGGTCTTGTTGTGATGCGATAGATTTCCTGCAGGTATTCCTGAACTAATTCGGGGTCTCTATATTCTGACAGATATTTCAT
>JBIOGV010000204.1:0-6562 GCA_044448365.1 Chitinophagales bacterium | reverse complement strand
GTGGGTGCAATAAGCCCTATACCTTTAATGTAAGTAATCGTTGTAACATAATCCAGCATAGCCGAATCGCTTAAGGGATATGTAGTAAAACGATTGTTATTGAATGCAGCCATCCCACGACGGGTAGAGGCCCATAAAATATGGGAACTGTCTTCATATAAAATGCCGGCGGATAATGAAGGCAACCCGTCATTGAGATTATAATTTATAAAATTTTTTCCGTCGAACCGGCTTATTCCATTAGCTGTTCCAATCCATAAAAACCCCCGGCTGTCCTGGAAGATCGTGAAAACATAAGCCCCCGGCAATCCATCTTTGACGGTATATTTTTTCAAAGAAAAAGGCCCCGGCTGAGCTGCCAGACCCGTTAAAGTAAAGCTGAACAGTAACAGCCATAAGAATTTGTATCGGTAGTGATCCTTATACAAGAATTATCCTTTGAATAATTTCAAAAATGCTTCTTTATTGCTGCGTGATACATCTATTTCTTCTCCATCATTCATGACTACAATGCCTCCGCCGGTTTTTTTATACATTTTTATATGCTTAAGATTGATCAGATAGGAACGATGAATGCGGAAAAAGTTCTGATCGCTAAGCAGTTCATCATAATAACCCAGGGTATAGCTTGATATCAGTTTTCTGTTATTGACCAGGATAAATTGAGTGTAATTGCCGACAGCATGGCAATAAAAAATATCATGAACGCTGATAAATAGAAAACCTTCAGGAGTAGGTATGGTCAGTTTGTCGGGTATTTTTTGTTCCGCTTTAAGTTCTTTCAAATATTCTACCTGCGGATAGGATGAATGATCGGTTTTTATCCGCTGCAATACTTTTTCAACTGCCGCTTTGAATTCATTTGTTTCTAAAGGCTTCATCAGGTAATCCATGGCACTATAGCGAAAAGCCTTTACTGCGAATTCGCTGTGCGCCGTTGTAAAAATGATCCCGAAATTAACCTTACCTATTTTATCTAAAAGATCAAAACCTGTTTCCCCGCGCATTTGAACATCAAGAAAAACAAGGCCCGGCATGAATTGATCTATTTTTTCCAAGGCAGAACTGACGGCCTCCGCTTCTTCGATTATCATTCCGGGAAAATGATCCAATAAAAGTTTTCTAATAAGAGAACGGCTCTGAAGCTCATCATCAACAATCAACACTTTAAGGCTATCCGGTGAGTTCATTTCTGAAGTTAGTGGTTGGGGTAGTGATATCCAATGCTTTTGAAATTACACAATTTGAATTAAAATGGGAAAAGGAAGGAAGTTAGTCGATCCGTCCTTCGTTCTTTAATTGTTCCAATATCATTATAGCTCCGGGAGCCTTATTCATTTCTGACAAATAATCATTCAACGCAAAATATTTCAATTCTCCAATTTCAGCAGAGGCTTGCGGAGATATATCCCGATCAAGAAGAAAACAATCCTGTTCCATAATGATCCCGTTTTCTTCTCCGTATGCAGGAGCGGAGATATGAGTATGATATTTCAATTCGCGTTCTTCAACAGTAACATTCATTTCTTCTGCTATCTCCCTGCACAATGCCTTTATGGCTGTTTCACCACTGTTCATTTTTCCGCCCGGTAAATAAAAGCACTGTTTATTTCTGCTGTATGCGAGTAATAATTTTCGATTTTGAATGATCAATAAGCCGGCGGTTGGTAATTTCATAACTTGTGATAGTAGAAGGGGTTGTTCCTGCCAAACAATTTGTAAATTTAATTATGGTTTTACGAATTCCATTATTACTCGAAGGCTCAAAATCATCGAAAAATTTATACGCGTTGTTTGACAGCGGGGCTACTTATTCGTGTATTAATGAAAACAGGGAAAAAGAATTGGAAAATTTTACAATATTACATACTCCTACGAGACTGGCAACTGCACGTGAACATGTTTATATGGAAATAACTCAAAGAGTAACTCTTGATTTTTATAAGGAAGATATCCGGTTGTCTGATGAATTTTTAGTGGTTCCAAATTTATCTGAAGAGGTGGTAATTGGTGCAACTACCATGCAGAAGTGGAGAATTAAATTAGATTTTGAACATGATTCAATTATCATTGATCCTAAAGTGGCAAAATTGATTTTGATAAATCTCACAAAAAAGGATTGAATTTTTATGCCTTTCCACAGAAATTTTACATACTGGATTGATAAGAGAAAGTGGAAGTATGTTTTTCTTCTGACCACACTTGAATTATCCCGAAATGCTCAATAGAATTAGTGCAGTTGAAGAGTGCGACGCAACAGGCGCCAAATAGGGTTATTTAGCTGGTAACACAATTCAAAATTCACAATTAAAAACTCGAAATGATTTATGCCATATTATCATAAACTCGGAACGATTCCTCATAAACGTCACACACAATTCCGCAAGGAAGATGGTAGCTTGTATTCGGAGCAATTATTTTCTACGGAAGGTTTTTCAAATGATTCTTCTTTGTTATATCACTATCATCCCCCGACACAGGTTATTAAAACAGAGGCACAGGTAAGTGTATCGCCCACAATCGCTGAAGAAAAAATGTTAAAGCACAGGAGTTTTGAAGGATTTAATATTCGGCCTGAAAAAGATTTTTTGCAAAGCCGCAAGGCTGTGTTGGTGAATAACGATTGCCATCTTGTATTGGCTGCGCCGCAGGAGAGCCTCACAAAATATTTTTACAAGAATACAGACGCAGATGAAATGATCTTTGTTCATGAAGGAAAGGGAGTATTAAGAACCATGTACGGTGAATTGCCTTTTGATTATGGGGATTATCTTGTGATCCCGAGAGGAACGATCTATCAAATTGAATTTAATGATGCAAATAACCGTTTATTTATTGTTGAATCGTTCAGCCCGATACGTTTTCCAAAGAAATACCTGAGCAAGTATGGACAATTGCTGGAGCATTCACCTTATTGTGAAAGAGATATCCGCCCACCTCAAAATCTGCCGAGCTACGATGAGAAAGGTGATTTCCTGATTAAGGCAAAGAAAAAAGGGATGTTATATGGTTTACATTATAGCACGCATCCTTTCGATGTGGTGGGTTGGGATGGATGTTGCTATCCATTTGCTTTTTCCATTCATGATTTTGAACCGATAACCGGTCGCGTACACCAGCCTCCACCGGTTCATCAGACATTTGAAGCAAATAATTTTGTTGTTTGTTCTTTTTGTCCGCGTTTATTTGACTATCATCCACAGGCTATTCCTGCTCCTTACAATCACAGTAATATTGACAGTGACGAGGTGATCTATTATGTGGACGGAAATTTTATGAGTCGCAAGAATGTTACGAGGGGAATGATCACATTACATCCTGCCGGCATTCCGCATGGACCACATCCCGGTGCTGTTGAAAAAAGTATCGGCGCCAAAGAAACAAAAGAACTGGCAGTGATGGTGGATACTTTTCATCCATTAATGTTAACGAAAGAGGCATTGGAAATCGAGAACCAGGATTATGTGATGAGTTGGGCGGAATAGTGAATTGCCAATTGTCAATTGTTGTGTGAGTAAGAATCCTTTAACAAATCACATGGGTTACTTTTTTGTGTTTGCCGGAATCAATTCATGATTCTTTCTTACGCGATTCTTTCAAACAAAAAAGTATAGCCATGAAAAAGATTTTCATCGTGCTGCTGATTGCAGCCATTGGTGTTGGAGTTTATTTTTACTTATCCCAAAAACAAAACGTTTCTACTCCAAATTCAACGGAACTTATTATCGGTAAATGGAAGGTGGATTCGCTGGTAACGCCCAACCCGGCTGATTCATCCTTAAAAACACGCACGGGTTGGATCCATGCTTTCTTTGACACCAGTCTGGACAAATATGATTTCGAATTCAGAAAAGATAGCCTGATTATTCAAACTCAGGACCAAAAAATTCAGGATACAAGTCACTATGAATTTACGGATGATAAAGATCTTTTGATCTGGAGCAATGGGGATACTGTAAAAACGAAATGGAACATTGACAAGCTTGATTCAACCGCAATGGTTGTAAAGGACAAGGATAGTTCGGTTTTTTATTTTCGGAGAATAAAAGATAAATAATGTTACCAAATTTAATAGGTTTATAAAATAATAAAGGCGGTTGGGGAGTGACAGCAATCCTTGTTTTGTCAGCATGTGATTGCTGTTTTATTTTTGAATCATGAATAAAAAGAAATTGGTGGTTTTGACCGGTGCCGGCATCAGTGCAGAAAGCGGTTTAAAAACCTTTCGCGACAGTGATGGATTATGGGAAGGATATAATATTGAAGACGTAGCCACACCAAGAGCGTGGAGAAGAAATCCTCAACTGGTTCTGGATTTTTACAACCAGCGAAGAAAAAATGTTGCGGAGGCAAAACCCAATGCTGCGCATATTGGATTGGCAGAATTGGAAAAGAATTTTGATGTTCATGTCATCACCCAAAATATAGATGACCTTCATGAAAGGGCTGGTTCAACAAAAGTATTGCACCTGCATGGTGAGATATTTAAGATGAGAAGTGAAAGATCCCCAGGGCTAATTAAAGAGATCAGGGGGGATATAATGCTGGGTGACTGTGCTGAAGATGGCTGCCAGTACAGGCCACACATCGTTTGGTTTGAAGAACCGGTGCCTATGATCGGGGAAGCAATACCTGTCGTTCACAGTGCAGATATTTTTGCTGTAGTCGGAACTTCATTGGTAGTTTATCCTGCGGCGGGGTTGGTAAATTATGCTTCTTATGACATTCCAAAATATATTATCGACAAACGAATTCCATACACTTCATCTGTATATAATGTAACGGCAATTGAAAAACCGGCTACCGAAGGAGTAATTGAATTAGGCAGGATTTTGAATGGCTAATTCTTTTTACTTTCTCCTCCATCTGGTCCGTAAAAAATTACCCAGGTCGCAAAGTCATCAGAAAAATTTTCAAAATGATGTTCCATTCCAGCCGGAACAAACAGAATATCCCCTTTTTTGCAGGAAACTCTTTCTGTATCACGATAAAAAAGGCTATGCCCTTTTATGATAACATAAATTTCATCCTGCTTGTGTGGTATTTGAGTATCCACTTCCTGCAGCGCAAAATATTCAACGGTCATACTGCCATGTTTTATCAATACAGTAAAAGGAAACTCTTGTTCTTTCAACAATTTGAGTAAGGCTTCATCTGGAGAAAATTTAAATTTCATGATCGTTTATTTCGTCGTTCAACAAATTTCACATCATATAATTCCAGTTCTTTCAATACCGGTCCATAGATTTCTTTTTTCGTGGGAATGTGCAAACCCTTTAATCGAATCGTTCCATTTAAAATTAATTTCGTTGCGATGCCCAGGGGTAGACCCACTGTTTTTGCCATGGCTGTTCTTACGTTATCTTCTCCTTTCACAACCAATAAGCTTCTGACTTCTGACCGCTGACCTCTGACCTCATATTGAATCTCGTGCACCATCACGATCATATCCCTATCATCTTTTTCAAGTGCTAATTTTTTTTCAAGTGCAAATTGCAAAACATCAGCAGCACTGCACAACCCTTTATTAACAACCGTCTGCTTGTCATCCAATCCTAAAAAGAATAGTTGCTTCAGCGTAAGATTAGCCTCATGCATTTTGTAAGCCAGGAAGCCGGCCGCCCGGTTTTTAACTTCATCCAGCTCGATCTCGTTTATGTTCCCCTTTTCATCCACAGACATAAATTCCTGCGGCATTTCAAGGTCCTCTTCTTCTGCTTCTTTTTCCGCTTCCATCAATTTCATGAGATTGCTTAGCATGTCCTTTGTTTGCGAAAAGCGATCCATCAGTTTTTGCTCCAGCCATTCACCAAAACCATTTTTATCCATGTGTTCTTTAAAGATCTCGTACAAAGTTTTTTTATCCGTTTCGTATACAGGCTTTTCGTCCGTTAATTTTAACTCAACTACATTTTTCCATCCATACATAAAATCCGGATACCGGAGTGTTGTGCGAATAAAAGTCTCAGCATCTTCTAAACCATATAATGGGGCGTAGCTTAAAGAATCACGGTTTGGATACCAGCTGAGAGAACCCAATTCAGGAATTTCGATCATCCGGTCGGCATTAAAAAGATCTTCATATTGCAGGCGTTTTTCCTCACCATTCTCTTTGAAATGTGCCCCCGCTTTCCCTGCCAGCACCACGCTCCGGGGATTCCAGCTGATCTTATATCTCCACGGGTTATCATCACTTTCCGGCGCTACAAGGCCACCGCAGTGTGATTGAAAAGAAATAATGCGGCCACCCTTTAAATGAATCTCATCAATCATTTTCATGGCACTCATATGATCAATACCCGGATCAAGACCCATTTCGCAGAGAAACAGCAAACCTTTATTTTCAATTTCTGCTCCCAGGCTTTTAATTGGATCGTCTGCATAAGAGGCGGTAAGAAGATCTTTATTCAGTTCCAAACAATCTTTTGCAACCAAATAATGAAGCGAGGCGGGCAGCATTGAAATAACAATATGAGAACCGCCAATATATTTTTTTCTTTCAACTTCGTTTTTAATATCAAAAGACACGGCAGCACCATGTGATGAGTCACCAATCTTTGAT
>JBIOGV010000203.1:0-6597 GCA_044448365.1 Chitinophagales bacterium | reverse complement strand
GTGTCCGACCTCACCCAGGATAGGAGCTTGTGTCATTTTTTCGATATCAAATCTTGTGGTCACCTTATCATTTACAACCTCCAGCATAAAAATAAATAAGGCAGGTATGCCAATACCTGCGAGTATAGCCAGCAACTGAACGGTTCGCCTGTTAGGTTTTACGGGATTGGATGATGGGATGGATTTTTCAATAATTTTTGAATTTGAAAGAGTAGAGGCCTGTGAAATGGTAGTGGCCAGTTTTTTTTCCATCAGGTAGGTATAAATTCCCATCTTACTATCTAACTCCGTCTGAAACTCATTCAGTTTACTGATTTGGGGAGGTAGCGCTTTTATTTGCCCCTGAACAGAGTTCTCTCTCTGCTTATAGGTATCAATTGAAACAGCCGTAGAGATTTTGATATTTTTCATCGCTTCCAAAATATCAGTACGCAACTGTTCAATGATCGCATTCTGCTCTTTGACAAGAGGGTTGTTTTCGGGAATGTGGGACTCAACCAGGCCTTTCCTATACAATTGGGCGGTATTGTAATCATCTATTTTCTTAGCAAGTGTCAGATCAGTTAAACCCAGTGAAGACGGAACCGTTTTGTAATTATTCTGCTTGTCCTTTAGATAATTCTCAATTATTTCAGTAACATTCATCAGGATCTCCTGATCTCTAAGGCTTCTGTCGGCTTCGCTGACATCACTCAAATAATTCTGTGTCTGACTTTGCAAATCAATCAAATTGTTTGCTTTCTGAAATGCTGTTTTTTGTTTTTGAATACTGTCTATTTCATGTTGAACACTTTTCAGTGATGTATCAACAAAAATAAGGGTAAGGGCGGCTTCAGCATTTTTGTCTTCCTTGGTCATTTCACCGTACTCAACCATTAGCTGGTTGATAATGTCAGATGATTTGTGGGAATTTGTAGTTTCAATACTAATATTTAAAATATCAGTCCCGGCTATGGGTGTCACCTGTACAATACCGGCAAGCGCAGCGGTAATATTTCCGGTTGGTTGCCAGGAGATCATATACTCCTTTCCCGGAGAGCTATAAGAGTTTTTGTTTAACCTGAAAACCCCATATTCGTTTTTGAATAATTCCCCGAAACTGAAATTCCTTTTTTCATCATTAATTGTAAAAATTGTATCATTTAAAAATTTTACATCCAGCGTGAATGGTCTTGAAGAATCACTAAGATCAAAAACCTGAAGCAAAAGAGGGCCTTGTTTATAAATATCGGGTGATTTAATTTTCCCGATTGCCTTATAATTTACCTGGAGATTCAGAGCATTTACTACACGCTCCATGAGAGGTTTCGACTTAAGCACTTCTATTTCATTCTGTATATTCTGGGTTTCTGTATTTAACACAAGCTGGTTCAGTCTTGGGTCATCTGTACCTCCTCCTGATTGTTTATCTTCCTTAATTTCCAGGGTTCCGGAAGCACGGAAAATGGGAGTCGCATAACGTAAATAAATCCAGGCAGCAAAAAGTGTTACCGCTAAGGACAGCAAAAAAACAGGCAAAAAGCGGATATATTTAAAAAATAGATCTTTTACGCTAAGGTTCCCCAATTCGGCTTTTTCTCTGATCGATTGCTGCTCTTTTATGTCTATTGATTGCAATGTAAATAATTATTTTACTTGAAAATATTGTTGAGAAGAGCTATGCTTGTTACAAGACTTAAGGCAAATGTTACTCTTTGAACCACTAAAGCCTGGTCTACCTGTTTAACTTTAGATTTTTTTACATCAACGAGCACCACATCATTTTGTTGCAAATTATAATAGGGAGATTCAAAAACATTTTTTGAGGTCAGATCAATTGTGCCTATTTCTCTATTCCCATTTATTTCTCTTAATATTCTTACATTATCTCTTTTTCCTGTAACCGGTATATCACCTGCAAGGCCAATGGCCTCAAAAATTGTAACTCTTTCATACGGTATTGTATAAGTTCCCTGGCGGCCCACTTCACCTAAAACTGTTATCCGGTAATTCAGAAAGCGAACAATGACTGTAGGACTATCCAGATCAGTGATCTTTGACGTGATCAGGTTTGTTAATTGATCTTTTGTCAATCCCTCAGCATGAATGATCCCTAAGCGGGGAAACCTGATGTTTCCATTAACATCAACAAGGTAACCCCTGACACTGCTGTTACTATTCCCACTTGAATTATTCTGGTTTCCATTTATTGCCACCGGATTATACAAATCATCCGAAATTTCCGGCTTTGTCGAAAGGCTGTAAACGAGGATAGAAAGCTGGTCATTTTTTTGAATAATAGGTTCTGGATACTTTAGTACACCTTTTGTGAGAGTATCATTTGCATTTTCAATATAATTATAAGAAACTTTTTTTTGCGGGCTGCATGAAACAAAAAAAATAACAATGCTTAAAAACAGAAAGCCCGGTAATTTCATTAGTCGTTTTTAAAGTTATAATACTTTGTTACAAAAATAAGCTTTGATCTCATTTTGATTGAACCGAAGTTAATTTACTTCTTTCAATATATGCCACTAAAACATACCCCAAACTATCAATAGCAACTTTTACGGCTTTATGCCGAACGTCGAGCACTTTCCCTTCGTGATCCATCAGCGAGCCGGCCGTTATGCGAACCCTATCGTTCAATTTTAATTCCTTTGGATATACCTCTACATTTTCATATTCATTAAGAAATCTTTTTATTATTTGTATTTCTTTTTCCCGAACTATAGCGGGCTTTTTATTCCAATAGATAAAATTGATCACACCAGTTGTCATTCTTACAATTGCTTTTTCTTCATCTCCTACTTTTACAAAAACATAAGACTTAAATAAAGGCTCTTCTACAGTTTTTAGCCGGTCGCTCCATCTTCTTTTTACTTTATTAAGAGGACAATAGCTTTCCAAACCTTTCTCAGACAAAAGGGTGTTCACTTTCTTTTCCCAACGGGGACGGGTGTAAATGGCGTACCACTTACGATTTAATTGTCCATTTAGTTTCTGCATAGCTTCGCCATCTCAGTCACAGCTTATTTTTTTAACCGGCTGGTAATAAAGCTTCCGAAAAACGCTGGCTTTTTCAACGTTTAAATGCAAATATAATTGTATGAATGGGACTGGCAAGAGAATAAAATAAACAGATTCTGAATAAGTTAATTTACAATGATAGCTTAGGGAATTTACTAATCCTTATATTTGAAGAAGTTGACCAGACTTAATTGTATTATAGAAAAATATCTGCGATTTAATTAAAGCGCTTCAGGGATCATCGGCATTTCATTATAGATCATTCCACCCAACTCACGGCCGGCCTTCTTTTTATTAATTCCACCCCACTGTTTGAAGAAGAATGCGACGCCTTGTTCAGCACATTGCTGACGAATATTCCAAACCCACCATTCCTTCATGGGTCTCGCTTTACGGCCACTTTCGCCACCAACAATCGCCCAGTGAATTTTATCAAGATTTAAATTTTGCAATGGTCCTATCAGGGGTTCGCAGGAAAGAAATTTCACTTTTGCATTCGTCTCTCTTAAAAAATCGATCCTGTCTTTTACTTTTTCATTCTCGACTGATACACCCATCCAGATATTTGTAGTCCATTTAAGTTTATCATGCAATTCATACAATCTTTCGGATCTTTTTGTAAGAACCTGGTAAGTATGTCTTGGAGTATTGTTCATTACTTCAAAAACCCGTTGAATAAAAAAAATGGGAACATCTTTATGAAACAAATCACTCATCGAGTTTACAAAAACGATTTTAGGTCTCTTCCATTCATAAGGAATTTGCAAAGCATCTTCATGCAAACGGAGTTCAAAACCATCCTTATATTTCTCAATACCCATAGCCTGTAATCTCCTGGCCATTACTTCAGCATAGCAATATTTGCAACCGGCAGAAATTTTATCACAACCTGTTGTTGGGTTCCAGGTCATTTCAGTCCATTCAATAGAGGATTGGGACATTCATTTTAATTTGATTTCACTTTGAATCGTAATCTTATGAATCTTTGAATTGGTCAAATTCAAATCACTATTAATTTTGTTATTTTCTTTTAATGTTTTTAAAATTTTATTCGCATCTTTTGGCAAAAAACCTTCATCCAAAGTAAATAAATAAACGTCTAAATCTGTTTTTAGCTCTCTGCTATAGATTCTTTCTTTTAAATTCTGCTCAAACACTTGTCTTTTAGTTGGAACATTATACTCCTCAAACAGGGTTGGTCTGTTAAGATTAATTTTCTCATTGTCAATATCAAAATTTGCTTCTCCCGTCAACTTATCATGTTTCCAACAAACATTTAAAAACTTTTCAAGTCCATAAATATGATTTGTCCCAAAAATTAATCCGTAAACACCACTTGGTTTTTTTATAGTAAATGGTGCCAGGTAATATTTTTTTCCTGCGGGTATTGCATTACGATAATACTCTAAAACTAGCCGATGAATGTGATAATAGCTCTTTCCTTCCAAATCCTGCTTAGTAATATTCAAATATTTTTTAAAACTGTCTAAATCACCAAAACGCTTAATATACGACGAAGAGATAAAAAATAAAAAGTCTGTTTGTTTTAATTGAATTATTTTCTTAAATATATTTTCAGTAATCTGCTTTATTCCATTCTGATCGAGAAACAAAAAATTGGCGCTTGTCTTCATGGAAGTATAGTGCAGATCAAACACATTCGCAAATTCATCATTGTAAAAATTGATTTCATAGAGGGTTGCATCTTCAATTGCTTTGACATAATCTTTCATTACTTCGAAGTAATCTTCTACTTCATTTAGAATGACTTTTATTTTTACTCCACTTTTTTTGATCAATTCTCTGTTTTCATTAAGTATTGAAACAATTACCATAGGGCTTCCATAATTTCCAACTATATCTTTACCTTGACCAGCAAAAAGATCAAATATTTGGATTTCGTTCCAAAGTGGATTTGGATTTGCAATAAAAACTGGCAACCATTCTTTAAAATAATCTTTGAATATTTTTAGTTTATCGATTGTGCCCTCATCAAATGGTTTATCGAATAAATTTTTTGACGGCATAAGAAAAGGTTTCACCTCCAAAGTAAAACATCTTTTCAGCTAAAACAACCTTCCCTGCGCACCCGGCTTTTTGAAAATGGTTGTATTCAAACTCCATTCTTCCGCATTCATGCCATAGAGCTTCCCATATTTTTTATATTGCTGGGCTACCATCTGTGCAATATTTCCTTCGCCTCTCATTCGTATACCCCAGCGGGTGTCATTCACTTTCCCATCATGACTGCCCTCGATCAAATGCCAGACCTTATCGGCACGGTCGGGGAAATTTTTATACAGCCAGTCATGAAATAAAAATTTGATGGCGCCATTCAACCTGATAAAAGTATAGGCCGTAAAAGTGGCGCCGTTATCTCTCGCCTCTTTCATGATCCGTTGCATTTCGTGTTCGTTCAATCCCGGTATCATCGGACCCATCATAATGCCCATTCGAATACCAGCGTTGCTCAACTCTTCAATAACTTTTAATTTTTGTTTTGCCGTTGTAGTTCTTGGTTCCATCACCCGGCGCAGGTCTTCATTGAAGGATGTAATGGAAACCATCGCCGATACTAATTTTTTCTTCGCCATTTCCTGCAATACATCTTTATCTTTTATGATCCATGAATTCTTTGTAAGAATACCGACAGGCTGATTGAATTCATTACACACTTCAAGCAATCCTCTTGTCAAACGATATTTTTGCTCGGCAGGCTGGTAACAATCTGTATTGCCGCTTAGCATGATGGGGTGGCTGCCATTCCATTTTGGATGCATCAAAAATTTTCGCAGCATTTCGGGTGCATTCACTTTTACAATGATCTTTCTTTCAAAATCAAGACCGGCGCTGTAACCCCAGTATTCATGCACATTGCGGGCATAGCAGTAAATGCATCCATGCTCACAACCCGCATAAGGATTCATGCTGTACATCATGTTCAGATCAGGGCTTTCCACTTTGTTCACAATGCTCTTCACTTCCTGTTCCATGTATTGAGTGGGGACATTGGCTTCTTCCCAATCATCAATGGCTTCAATATGCTCCTTTGTTCGCTCATCTTTCAGAAAACGGTTTTTTGTATTGAACTGGGCGCCTCTCCCCTGGAGATATTGTTCAGCAGAAGATTTTTCTTTGTTTTCTTCAAAGCTGTTATTGATCTCTCCATGTTTTTGGGGAGCAAGCTTATAATGATCTTGTTTCAATTGGTTGGACATAGAAATAAATTTTGAAAGTGAGTAGTGGAATGTGAATCGTGAGTAAGAAACTCGCAACTGACAATTGACAACTCACAATTGGTGAATGGAATTACTGGCGTACAAGAGTACCATGCAACCGGTGATAATAGTCCCGATAATAATCGGGATACATCTGCCGGCTACATGAATAATGCCCCTTGCTTTGTAGTTACCGGTAAATTCTGAAATTGAAATTTTTCGACGATCCGATATTTCATATCATCAAGTGCGCGCTTTAGCAACAGCATTCCGTCAGCAATAAATTTACCCGTGAAATGTTTGGCACTGTACTCGAGCCATCCTTTTTCGTACTGCCAGGGTAAAAGCTTTCTTGCAATGGGTATATGCG
>JBIOGV010000202.1:0-6604 GCA_044448365.1 Chitinophagales bacterium | reverse complement strand
TCCTTAAAAAAAATCGGGATGGTTTGTGATGCTCTGTTTACTGATTTTGATAATGACGGTCAAACCGACCTCGTCCTTACCGGTGAATGGATGCCAATAACTTTTTTAAAAAATGTAAATGGGAAATTTGAAAATGTCACGTCCAGCTCCGGTATAAGTGATAAGCCTGGGTTGTGGAATTCAATAGCGGCGGGAGATTTCCGGCATACAGGCCGAACTGACTATATAGTCGGAAATGTCGGCTTAAACACAATTTACCAGCCGAGTGACCAATACCCGGTTTATGTTACTGCCGGTGATTTTGCTAACAATGGAGGATATGAGGTCATCCCATCATTATTCCTCCCCGATCAAAAAGGACAATTAAAAGAATTCCCCACTAATGGCAGAGATGATATCATAGAAAGATTACCCGCACTCAAAAAACAGTTTGATAATTATAAGTCCTTTGCTGTGGCTACTCTCGATGAGATCATTCCGCCGGATAAACTGAAGAATGCCATCCGGCTAAAAGCCAATATGTTTCAATCCTGCTATATCAGGAATGATGGGAACGGCAAATTCACAATGATACCACTTCCAAAAGAAGCACAAATTTCGAGTCTGAATGGAATGCTGGTAGATGATTTCAATGGAGATGGAAATTTAGATGTGTTGATTAATGGAAATGATTTTGGAACTGATATTTCTATAGGCCGTTATGATGCTTTGAATGGGTTATTACTAAAGGGTGATGGCAAAGGAGGATTTAGTCCCTGTTCTATTCAACAAAGCGGGATCTATATTCCCGGTGATGGAAAGGCCCTGGTCAAGCTCGCCGGAAGTTCAGGCGATTACCTGGTGGCAGCAAGCCAGAATAAGGATATACTGAAAATGTTTATTCTTAGAAAAAAAATAAAAATCATTAAAATCGATACAAATGATATAAATGCCACGATTCATTTTAAAAATGGTAAGATTCAAAAAGAGGAATTTTATTATGGGAGTTCATTTTTATCTCAATCCGCCAGGTTCCTTGCCGTTGATGAAAATGTTTCGGATGTTCTGATTACTGACTTCATGGGCAAAGTCAGAAAGATATCTCTTAATTAAATTGATTAAGTATGGATAAATCGGAGAATGGGTTCAATCATACAGCGTATTTCTAAGTTGTTATACAAATCGAAATGAACACCAGCAGATTGACAAATTTTCCCGGATCAATTCACTACTCTAAAAAAAATCCCTAAAAACTAAAATGGCAGCCTGGTTGTAATGCTGCACATGAATAAAGAGCTTTCTCCAGGAACATATATTACCAGGTTGCAAACAAAAAAAGGAGTTACTGAAAAAAAATAATCGTCAACTGACATGAAAAAAAACATCTTACTCCTGTTGGTGGCAATATCTTTTTTGCTGCTTGCAGCTGCCAATCTTGCGGCCCAAACTATACCCGGCAGAAAAACATCTTTTAATTCAGGCTGGAAATTTTTGTTAGGAGATGACGCGGCAGCCTCTTCCCTATCATTCAATGACGTTGCCTGGCGAAGTCTTGATCTTCCCCATGACTGGAGCATTGAACTTCCGTTTGACAAAGAAAGTCCGACAGGCACCGGTGGTGGTGCATTACGTGGAGGAACCGGATGGTATCGTAAAACGTTTATGCTCCCGGCTTCCCTAAAAGGCAAAAATATTTTTATTGATTTTGACGGCGTGTACATGAACAGTGAAGTTTGGATAAATGGCCATTCCCTTGGTGTTCGTCCCAATGGCTATATTTCTTTTCGCTATGATCTCACGCCTTACGTGGAATTCGGCGGTGAAAAAAATGTGATCGCTGTAAAAGTAGACAATTCAAAACAGCCAAACTCACGCTGGTACAGTGGCTCAGGAATTTACAGGAATGTGTGGCTGGTTTCAACAGGTGATCTTTTTGTAGATCATTGGGGAACATACATCACGACACCACAGGTGAATGATCAGTCAGCGACGGTTGATATAAAGATCCATATCCACAATACAAACGCAGCGGATAAAAACGTTGTTGTAAAAACAACAGTATATGACGCAGCAAATAAAAAAATTGCCACTTTAACTTCAGCACTCAATGCAAAATCAATTGATATCACAGAAACATCACAACAAATAAAAATCATTTCTCCCCATTTGTGGTCAATTAATAGTCCTTATCTCTATAAAGCAAAAACAGAAGTCATCCGTAGCGGAAAAACTATTGATGAATATACAACCAGCTTTGGCATTCGTTATTTCAATTTTGATATTGACAAAGGGTTTTCATTAAACGGCAAACCTGTAAAAATCATTGGTGTTTGCGATCACCATGATCTCGGTTGTTTGGGAACAGCCATCAACACAAGAGCATTAGAGCGACAACTGGAAATGCTGAAAAGCATGGGCATTAATGGTATCCGAACTTCGCATAATCCGCCTGCGCCCGAATTACTTGATCTTGCTGATAAAATGGGATTCATTGTAATGGATGAAGCCTTTGATATGTGGAAGAAAGAAAAAAACCCGTACGACTATCATTTATATTGGGATGAATGGCATAAAAAAGATTTGCAGGACCAGGTGTTGCGCGATCGCAATCATCCTTCGGTTTTTATCTGGAGTATCGGTAATGAAATTCCCGAACAATGGGGCGGCAACAATGATGAAGACACTTCCGGAAGAAGCATTGCAAGAGAACTTGCGGCCATCATTCATTCGCTTGATACAACAAGACCTATCACCTCTGCATTGAACAATCCCTGGCCGGGTAATGAAATTTACAAATCCGGAGCGCTCGATCTCATTGGATTTAATTACAATCAAAACGAGTATAAAAATTTTCCAAAAACTTTTCCGGGGAAAAAATTTATTGCCACAGAAACAATTTCTTCATTAAATACAAGAGGGCATTATGATATGCCTTCTGACAGTATTCGCCGATGGCCTGCCCGTTGGGATAAACCGATTGAAAATGCAAATGCAGATCTTACCTGCTCTGCTTATGATAATTGTTCAGCACCATGGGGCTCTACACATGAAGAAACTTTAAAAGAATTATTGAAATATGATTTTGCAAGCGGTATGTTTCTCTGGACAGGTTTTGATTACATCGGCGAGCCTACACCCTATCCATGGCCTGCAAGAAGCTCATACTTCGGAATTATAGACCTGGCTGGTTTTCCGAAGGATGTCTATTATCTCTATCAAAGTTTATTTACGAATAAACCTGTTCTGCATATTTTCCCTCACTGGAGTTGGGAAAAAGGTCAAACTATTGATGTATGGGCTTATTACAACAATGCAGATGAAGTAGAATTGTTTTTAAATGGAAAGTCACTCGGCATAAAAAAGAAAACAGGTGATGCAATGCATGTAATGTGGCGGGTGGTATATGAACCGGGAATTTTAAAAGCCGTTTCGAGAAAGAATGGAAAGATCGTGCTCTCAAAAGAAATCCATACGGCAGGGACACCTGCAAAAATTATCGTAAGCGCCGATCGAAATACGATTCATGCCGATGGGAAAGATCTTTCTTTTGTAACTGCCAGGATTGTTGATAAAGATGGCAATCTTGTTCCCGATGCGGATAATTTAATCACCTTCACTAAAACAGGTGAAGGAAAAATTGCCGCCACTGATAATGGTAGTGAAACTGATCTCGAATCTTTCAAAGTTCCCCAGCACAAGGCTTTTAACGGGTTATGCCTTGCGGTAATTCAATCGACAAAAAAAACAGGTACCATTCAACTGACTGTAAAAGGAAAAGGTTTGTCGCCAGCAACAATCTTCATCCAAACCAAATAAACATGAAAGTCGTTTCAATTTTTTTAAGCATTTATTTTTTTAGTGCTTTATATGGTTACGGACAAAACAAGGAAGTATCAAAAGCAATTCCCCATCTTGAGCAACAGGGAGCTGCCATGCGGCTTGTAGTAAAAGGGAAACCTTTCCTGCTTATTTCAGGTGAATTACATAATTCGACTTCGGGTGGATTTGAATACATGAGGCAGGCTTGGAAAAAATTAGCGGCAAAAAATCTTAATTCAGTTATAGCCACAACCTCCTGGGAGCTTGTTGAGCCCGAAGAAGGACAGTTTGATTTTGCATTGGTGGATAGTGTGATCAAAGGTGCAAGGGAAGCCAATCTGAAATTAGTATTAATATGGTTTGCCAGTTGGAAGAATGGGGGGTCTGTTTATATTCCTTCGTGGATTAAAAAGAATTATGATAAATATCCGAGAGCAAAGGATGAACAAGGAAAACCATTAGAGATATTAACTGCATTATGCGATGCCTCTGCCGCAGCAGACGCTAAAGCCTATGCAGCCTTAATGCGGCACATCAGGGAAGTGGATGGTAAAGATCAGACAGTAGTGATGATGCAGGTTGAAAATGAGATGGGCATGCTGGATAATGCCGGAACAACCACCGGTAATGCGAGAAGGGATTTTAGTGAGGTTGCCAACGCTGCATATGATGGCACGGTTCCAAAAGATCTGATAGATTATTTGGTTAAACACAAAGAAAATCTTTTCCCGGAGCTTTATAAAGTTTGGGCGGCGAATGGTTTTAAAACTTCGGGATCATGGGAACAGGTATTTGGTAAGAGTGAATTTAAACCCGATAAGAAAGACTGGAAATTTTATTCTTATTATACAGAAGAACTTTTTTCAGCATGGAACTATGCAAAGTATACGGAAAAGGTTGCTGTTGCAGGAAAAAAAGAATATGCAATACCCATGTATGTAAATGCATGGCAAAAGCAACCTTTCAGTTTCTCGCCGGGAAAATATCCTTCTGGTGGGCCCTTGCCTCAGGTGCTTGATATTTGGCGTGCTGCTGCTCCTTCAATAGATTTTTTAGCTCCCGATATTTACATGGATGAATTTACATGGGCATGTGAAGAATATACGAGAAGCGGCAATCCATTGTTTATACCCGAAGCGCGGGGTGGTGAGTATGGAGCGGCAAGTTCGTTTTATGCTTTTGGAGAATTTGGCGCAGGATGTTTTTCTCCGTTTGGAATTGATAATGATATTGACAAAAAAGATCCGCTGGATGAAAGTTATGCCGTATTGAAAAATATGTCTTCCATCATTCTTGCCAACCAGGGCAAGGGAACTATGAAAGGAATATTTGTTGATTCATCCTCCCAGGTTCAGCAATTTGAATTTGGCGATTACACGATTGAAGCAAAACTTGGAAGCGGGAAAACAATTGCAGGTGGCATTATCATACAAACAGGCCCAAATGAATTTATCGTTGCCGGCAGGGCACTCGATATATTCTTTACTCCCAAAAATACTTCCACGCGGATTGGAGTTGACAAGACAGACGAAGGCATTTTTGAAAATACAAAATGGGTTCCCAAAAGAAGACTGAATGGTGATGAAGTACATGCCAGTACATGGGATGGCACAGGGCCAAAACTACCGGGCAATAAAGTGAGCATTCAGAAAATTTCTCTTTATAGCTATAAATAATAGGTGCTCGGTTTATGTTTTCTTTAAATAATCAAATTATGAACTTAAAAAAAAGTTTGCTGCTTACATTCATGACCCTTTCTTTTGGTTATTATAAATCGTTCGGTCAGTTACAGGGATTTGATTTATTAAATGTTCCTGTTGATGTAAGCGAGGACTTCAAAAGTTTTGAAAATACTTTTTACCTCGCCGACAGCCTTATCAACTTTGATCCAAAAACTGCAACGGGACAGATTGTTTACAGGCGTTATGAATATTCTACGAGGCAGGCATTCGATAATATGTTGGCGATCCTGATTCCGGTACGAGCAAATGAATTTCCGGAAACTGAATACGCCGCTTCGCCTACGCTTCCTTTCTCTATCCAATTCGTATCACCCAGAACAATTCGTATTCGTGCTACATCAGGTTTCCAGGTGAAGCCGGAAAGGGAATCACTTATGCTTGCGGGACCTGTGCCTGTTGATAATTCCTGGGTATATACCAAAATACCCGGGGGACATATGTACACTAGCCAGTACGGTTCGGTTACGATTAATGAATTTCCATGGCATGTTGAAATTCGGGATGCAGACGGGAAATTGCTGACTAAAACCATTCATCGCGCAGATACAGATTCTACTTTTACCCCGATACTTCCCTTTTCTTATGTTCGTAGGGCTAAAGACTATTCACGCAGTATATCAGCTGTATTTTCTTTATTGCCCGAAGAAAAAATTTTCGGATGTGGCGAATCATTCAAAGAGTTCAATAAACGGGGACAGAAAGTTGTATTGTGGGCGGATGATGCCAATGGTGTTCAGAATGAAACAATGTATAAACCCATACCATTTTTCATGAGCAGCAGGGGGTATGGAATGTTCATGCACACGTCATCACCGATTACTTGTGATTTTGGCAAATATTACAGCGGTGTAACATCACTGATGATTGGAGATGATGAATTGGATCTTTTTGTATTTATAGGTGACCCAAAAGATATTTTGAATGAATATACCAACATAACTGGTAAATCACCTATGCCGCCTTTATGGTCTTTTGGTTTTTGGATGAGTCGCATTACTTATTTCTCTGAAGAAGATGGCAGAAGAGTTACTGCATTGCTGCGTCAACATAAAGTGCCGGCTGAT
>JBIOGV010000201.1:0-6615 GCA_044448365.1 Chitinophagales bacterium | reverse complement strand
TTTTGCTGATACGATCAGGTGAATATGGTTACTTATGATGCACCATCCGTGTAACAATAAGCCTTTTTCTTTCTGACAAAATTTGAAACTTTCAATAACTATGTCTCTATAATCTTTTCCAGTAAAAACATTAACCCATTCAACTACTGCAAATGTTACATAATGAATTTCTTTTTTATTCCTGATTTTGTAACCCCCATCGAACATGATTCAATTTAACGCGTGCGTTTCATTGAATCATGAGGAAAAGGCTGAAGCTTTTCTGTTTTTTTGCGGATAGGACAAGCCCTGCAGGCTTGATCCGGAGTCTGAAGACTTCGGTCTCAAAAACATTCATTTCAAGACTCCGGATAGCATTTTAATCTTTTTTATTTTATCGGAACACTCCGGACAGCTGGGACCTAAAGTTGTTCCGCCTAAGGCGGATGGAATCCCTCCTTTTTCTTAGCAATATTGGCCAGGGAGATTGGCCTATTTGTCATCGCTTGAATCTCTAATTTCGCAAATCACTGATCTCCAATAAAATTGAAAAAGTTCACAAAAAGAGAACTTCTCAAAAATTAGTCTTATCTTTGGCATGAAAGTTCATTTAATAAGAAAGGAAACAATTGAAGAATTTGCCCGGCAAAATGCTCAAAGCAGGACTTCATTTACAGAATGGCTCACCAAAATCAAATTTGCTGATTGGGAAGGACCGGCAGACATACAAGATACTTTTCCGAATACTGATTTGTTAGGGAATCGCTCAAATAGGGCAGTCTTTGATATTGGAGGAAATAATTACCGGATGATTTGTAAGTATGCTTTTGGTGATAAGCAAATTCACCTCTTTGTTTGCTGGATCGGGACGCATGCAGAATATGATAAACTCTGTGATAACAACAAGCAATACACAGTAAGCATTTATTAAAAAGCAATATGGCAACACTTAAATATAAAGTCATTACAAGCAAAGCTCAATACAAAGCGTATAGCAATACTCTGGAAGATCTCGTTTTCTCTGGTGCAAAAGACCGCAATACGAAAGACGAAATTGCTTTGCTCACTTTATTAATTGAGAAATGGGATGCAGCGCACAACACTTTTGAAGAGCTTGACCCTGTTCAATTGCTTCACTCTTTAATGGATGATCACAACATGAAAGCTAAAGACCTGGTAGATTTATTGGGAATCAGCAAAGGCTATGTATCTGATATTCTCAATTACAAAAAAGGGCTTTCAAAAGATGTGATCCGGAAACTGGCTGACCACTTCAAGATTTCCCAAGAAGCATTTAACAGACCTTATAAACTTGTTGTTCCTGAAAATTCTCATTTTCGCAATGCCAGTGTAATGAACACAAAAAAGAAATTGGTAATTGCCTAAATTCGGTTAAACTTAAACCAATGCCGATGAATAACCCAATCAATTTTATTTTCCTTCACAAAGAAATGGCTTTTACAACCCTGAATTCTCCAAACAGACGGTAAAATTTACGTCTCCCGGTTTCTATCACTAATTTAAATTCAAATAACCTTTATATCATCCGCATATAAAATAAATTTCAGATCTCATCTACAAAATGAAAATCCGGAATTATTTGTGACAATAGGATATCATCCCGTAAAATAAGAATAGATCGCAATGATGATTGCGACAAGTAAAACGGAAAGAACCACATCTCTTTTGCTCCAGGTTAAGCGGGACGCTTTTCTGTCTTCTTGTGTCAATGTAGAAAAAGTAAGTCCACCAATCTTTGCATAGTCGGGTTTTCGTGTAGAATAACTAACAATTATGAATACAAGAATGCAAACAAGAGTGATCAAAAGACTATAGTATTGAAAGAAAATATTATTCACGATCCAGAAAAAGGAACCTTGCGTATAACTGGTTCCCATTAATTTTACGGGTGTATCAACAGCTAGGCGGAATAAGCCCATTGCAAATCCTGTAAGAAGTGTTGCAAGACACCCGGTACCATTTAATCGCTTCATAAAAATCCCAAAGAAAAAAACTACGAATATCGGTGGCGCCAGGTAGGCTTGTATTCCCTGCAAATAGTCATAGAGTCCTCTCCCACCCTGTATCACAGGAATCCAAAGCAAACCAATAATGACCATCACAACGGTAGCAACACGACCCACCCAAACCAATTGCGCCTGGGTGGCTTTGGGTCTGAGACGTGAATAAAAATCCATGGTAAAAAGAGAAGAAGAAGCATTAAAAACTCCTGCAAGAGCACTCATAAGCGCCGCTAATAATCCTGCAACCACAATTCCCCTGACACCGATCGGAAGCACATGCATCACCAGCAATGGAAATGCCGCCTGCGCCCGATCCCTGATCAAATGTCCTGACGCATCAAACAATTCATGTTGTATTGATGGAATGGTTCCACTCTTTGCTAAAGCAAAACAGATCATGCCCGGAATAATAAAAAGAAAGACAGGAAGCAGTTTTAAAAATCCGGAGAATATTGAACCACGTCTCGCTTCCTTTTCATTAGGTGCACCCAGTACCCGCTGAACGATGTATTGATCAGTACACCAATACCACAATCCAATGATCGGTGCACAAAGCAACATGCCGGGCCAGGGATACTTATCATTAAAATACCAGGCAACCCTGGTTGTTTCATGCACCGGAGCCCAGGTGCCATGAGTGCCTGCCGGCACGATCGGTTTCCATAGATTAAACATCTCAGTTCCGCAGATCTCTTTCAACCGATCCCATCCCCCGAGAGCTTTTAATCCAAAATACGTTACCATCACAGCCCCGATGATCTTTACAAATGTTTGAAGAGTTTCTGTGTACACAACGGCTCTTAATCCTCCCACTATTGTATATATACCCGTTAGCACAATCAATAAAATGGAACCGATCCAAAAAGTATCCATTCCTAAAAAATGAACTTCAGGCAGCAAAGCCCTGAATACAATACCACCGGCATAAATACCTACTGCTATTTTTGTCAATATGTATGCTATCAAAGAAATAATAGAAAGAACGGTTCTTGCCTTAGGTGAGAATCTTTTTTCCAGGAATTCCGGCATGGTGAATACTCTTGAACGCATATAAAACGGAACCATGATCCAACCCAGCACCAACAAACACCAGGCATGCAATTCATAATGTGCCAATGCTACTCCGTCGGTGGCTCCGGAACCTGCTAAACCAACCAAATGTTCAGAACCGATATTGGAAGCAAAAATGGAAGCGCCAATTATAAACCAACCGAGATGACGGCCGGCCAGAAAATAATCTTCTGCGGAAGTTTTGTTTTTCTTTTTAACAGCCCAAACAGAAATACCGGCAATGATGGCAAAATAAAAAACAATAATGGCCCAGTCCCAACCCGTTAGATAATTCATTTCAATTTATTTTATTGGTAAGTGGTGATGATGATTTCAAAAATTAATGATAGCTTATTTCATTCCATCTTAATTCATTCCTGAACTGGTAAAGATTTGTATTCTTTCCAATCAAAACAGATTCTATGCCGGCCATATCAGCAAAATCGAGTAAATGTCCTGATGAAAGGTTTTGACTATAGCAGGTATGATGAGCACCACCGGCCAATATCCAGGCCTCGCAACCCGTTTTCATATCAGGATAAGGTTTCCACAATACCCTTGCAACAGGTAATTTCGGAAGATCATATTTTGGCGCCACAGCTACCACTTCATTGATCAATAATCGAAAACGATTACCCAGGTCGATCATCGAAGCATTTAAAGCAGTGCCACCGGCTACATTAAATACCAATCGAACAGGATCGGCTTTTCCACCAATATCCAAAGGATGTACTTCACAGGAAATAGTTCCATCGGCAATGGAGGAACATATCTCAAGCATGTGAGAACCCAAAACCATTTCATTGCCGGGTTCAAAATGATAGGTATAATCTTCCATGAAAGAATTACCACCGGGCAAACCTGTTGCCATTACTTTTATAGCTCTCACCAATGCAGCGGTTTTCCAATCTCCCTCAGCTCCAAAACCATAACCATCATTCATCAGGCGTTGCACGGCAATACCAGGTAATTGCGCTAACCCATGCAAGTCTTCAAATGTATCCGTGAATCCTTTAAAATTTCCCTGTTCTAAAAAATGACGAAGGCCAATTTCGATCTTAGCAGCTTCGCGTAATGAAGAATGTTTTGCACCCTCTTTTTTTAAGCTGCTTACTAATTTATATTGGTCATTGTATTCATTGCACAAATTGTTTATATCCGCATCACTTACTTCATGAATTAGTTTTACAAGATCACCAATGCCATGCGTATTCACAGAATAACCAAATTTGATTTCTGCTTCCACTTTATCGCCTTCCGTTACAGCCACTTGTCGCATGTTATCGCCAAAGCGGCAAAATTTGGCGTGCTGCCAGTCATGCCATCCGCAAGCGGCACGCGCCCACACATCAATACCTTTTAAAACTTCCTCATCCTGCCAGTGACCAACAACTATCTTCCTCGCTAACCGCATCCGGCTCATGATAAAACCAAATTCCCTGTCACCATGTGCGCTTTGATTTAGGTTCATGAAATCCATGTCAATCTCATTCCAGGGAATATCACGGTTAAACTGAGTGTGCAAATGCAACAAAGGCTTTTGCAATATCTTCAGTCCGCCTATCCACATTTTTGCAGGAGAAAAAGTATGCATCCAGGCAACAACACCCACACAATTCCCGGCTGTATTTGCTTCCAGGCATACCGAATAGATCTCTTCAGGGGATTTTACAGTTGGTTTAAAAATTACACTTACAGGAATTCGTTTCGAGTTGTTTAGTGATTGCGCAATTTGCTGTGAATGTTCTGCTACTTTTTTCAAAGTCTCATCGCCATATAAATGCTGACTACCCGTGATAAACCAAACTTCGAATTTTTTCAGATCGTTCATATTGTTTTTTTTCGTGGATCTTCAATCGTCAGTCGTGAGTTGAATCTCACGTTTCACGACTCACGTCTCACGTTTCTTGCCCATAATAGCTCTTATCGCCGTGTTTTCTTTCATAGTGTTTTTTTATCAAAGCATCTTTTAACCTCTGTGCATTGGAATTTATTTGCTCGGTGAGAAAAGCCATTTGAGCAATGCTTTCCAGGACAGCGCTGTTATACACGGCTTTTTCTGCTGACGTTCCCCATGTGAATGGTGCATGATTTCCTACAAGGATCATTTCCACTTCTTCATAGTTCAATTTTCTTTCGTTTAAACAATTGATGATCTGGAAACCGGTTTGATGTTCGTAATCACCTTTGATCATTTCATCATCCATCGGTGGGGCACATGGAATGTCCGATGTTGTGTGGTCGGCATGTGTAGTCCCGAAGATCGGGATATCCCGGTTCGACTGTGCCCATGCGGTTGCATAAGTTGAATGAGTATGTGCAATGCCCCCGATCTTTTCCCAATGTTTGTATAATACAGCATGAGTTTTTGTATCAGAGGAAGGCCGCAATTTTCCCTCAACAACTGTCGCATCGAAATCTACGATCACCATCTTTTTGGGTGAAAGCTTTTCATAAGCAACACCACTTGGCTTGATAGCGAAAACCCCAAGCTCCCGGTCAACAGCGCTTACATTACCAAATGTGAAGATCACCAGGTCCAATTCCGATAATCGCATATTGGCTTCGTAAGCCTGTTCTTTGATGTGATCGTATTTACTCATTGGGAATGGTGAATTGTGAATTGTGAATTAGTTCTGAGCACTGGCAATTGACCATTGACAATTGACAATCTTGAAAGCATACATTGTGCTCATTGTGCTTTCTTAGCAGTCTTTGTGACCTGAAAAAATGGTCACGAAGGACATTACGAACCACAAAGTCCACAACGAACTTGTATAGAGGTATTACGACTGCCGGGTTCATAAAATCAATTTACATTTTGTTTTTCAATAAATGCTCCAAGCTTTTTGTACTGCTGATAACGCTTATTATACAACTCAACATTATTTTGATTGGGGTAATATTCTTTATCAAAACCCTGCCCCATCGCATTCATCGCTTCTTCTACTTTATTATAAATACCCGCAGCCGTGGCAGCAAACATCGCAGCACCGATAGCACAGGTCTGCTCACTTTTGTGAATACGGATCGGCCGATTCATCACATCTGCTATAGTTTGCATAATGTAAGGAGATTTTTTTGCAACGCCGCCCAATCCGATAAGACCTTTAACGGGCACACCCTGATCGATAAACCGCTCAACAATTGCTCTGGCACCAAAGCAGGTAGCTTCCACCAGGGCTTTAAAAATTTTAGGCGCATCGCTGGCTAAATTGAAATTTATAATGGCGGCTTTTACAGTTTGATCGGCATCGGGGGTTCTTCTTCCATTGAGCCAGTCAACAGCCAGTTCATCATTTTCATTTAACGGAAGTTTTGAAGCTTTTTCGGATAATGCAGTGATTAATTTATCAGCGATCGCTTGTTTAGTTTCATCATCATCGCATAAATGATCGAGGGGCCAGCTCAGTAATTTCTTAAACCACGCATACACATCACCAAATGCACTTTGACCAGCTTCCAATCCCAGCATGCCCGGAATGATTGAGCCGGGTACCTGTCCGCAGATTCCCTGCACCAGTTTTCCATTCACTTCATCAAGGGGAGCAACAAGCATATC
>JBIOGV010000200.1:0-6712 GCA_044448365.1 Chitinophagales bacterium | reverse complement strand
CGAAAATGTTGCGGAGTTATTGCATCATTCCAGTAATGCTACGCGTGGACGCGGGCAACTGAAAGTTCTGCGAGCGAATAGGCGCCGATCGCCATCACCAGGTCACGCACTGCAACATCGTAATAATGCCCGCTGATCAACAAACTCAAAGCAATAGCGATGAGCCAGGCCATGACGATAAAACCGCCTACGCGCGGACGTATCAGCACGATGACTCCCGCAATGATCTCAATAACTCCAACGATCGACATGAATGTTGAAGGACTGAATGGCAGCATATTGCTGATTGTTGGGGCTACATAGCCCTTCCAGTCCGTTAAAAGGTTGGTGAATTTATCAAGACCAGCTACAACAGGAACCAATCCATAGGTATATTTCAGGAGTTGTTGAATCTTTCCAGCGTTTTGAATTGTTGTTTCCATTATACTTGTTTTAGTTAGAAATAATTTGGTTATCCGGCAAAGCTGTTCATGATTGGAGTAAAACTGAATCAAAAGGTTACAAAAAATATTGAGTTAGTTTTGTAACTCTTTTCCGGGGTTTAACTCTAATAAAGGAATCGTGGACAAAATGTATAATCAACAGGTTGTAGAACCAGGCGCACTTCCTGATACGGAGATCGTCAGCCGTGTTCAGCAAGGTGAAAAAAAATTATATGCACTTATTATTCGCAGGTATAATCAGCGGCTTTATCGTGCAGGCATGGCCATTCTTAACGATGACATAGAAGTGGAAGATGCCATGCAGGTAACTTATATCAACGCCTGGAGAAGCCTTGAAAAATTCAAATTCAGATCTTCTTTTTCAACATGGCTTACAAGAATAATGATCAATGAATGCCTGTTGAGAGCAAAGAAAAGAAAACATTTTTTGGAAATGAAGGAAGAAATCATCGATCATTATCAGCAAAACTCCGGCATGCCAAATGCTGTTTCCAGACTTATCAATGCAGAATTGAAAAAAACCCTGGAACAAGCAATTCATGACCTTCCGGAAAAATACAGAACCGTCTTCATCTTACGTGAACTTGAAAACATGAGTGTTTCGGAAACAAAAGAATGTCTCGCCATCAGCGAAGTCAATGTAAAGGTCAGGCTCAACAGGGCGAAGTCAATGCTCAGGGCTTCCCTTAGCGATCTTTACAGATCCGGAGATATTTTTGAATTTCATTTATCAAGATGCGACAGGATGGTGGAAAATGTGATGAAACAGATCATTTCATAAATTAAATCACTTTACCACCAATACCTGGAAACTTCCGGGTATCATCATTGGTCGGCCGTTTGGTTGTGTTTTAGTGGGATCGAAGTCGGCAGTGGGCAAAAACAATTCACCATTCCTCTCATCAATAGTAATCGTGCGGGCGCCACGCTTTGTGGAGTAATTACCCAATAGGGAAAATTTATCGGCACTCATCTCTTTTACAGCGGAAATATTTCCTTCGCCATTAGAAGTATAAATGATCTTATTTCTTGAATCAAAGGCCACACCATCACAGCCATCGCCGATCGTTATTTTATCGACTACAGAACCATTTTCGGCATTCAGTATTATCAATAATTTTTCACAACCGGCAAATAAACGTTTTGTATCCCTGTCATAGGCAAGACCGGTGGGACCTTCACCGGGACTGAGCGGCCAATGACCAATAACAGCACGTTTTTTTAGGTCAACTGCTACGATCTCATTTTTATCTTCAATGTTCACAAATAATTTTCCATTGCCATCCGACGCAGCTGTTTCGGGTTTACCACCCACATCAATACTGTCAATCGTTTTTTCCTGCCCGGGATCGATCAGTGAAAGATTTTTGCTTCTTCCGTTACAGGTAATGATCATTTTTGTAAATGGCTCATACATGATCGCATCAGGATTTTGTCCCGTTGCTATTTGCCCCAGCACTTCATTTGTTTTCAGATCGAACACGGTTACATTATTGATTCTTCCGTTGCTGGTGTAACCTTTATTCAATTCATTGATAAAGGCAATTCCATGTACTCCTGTCGTATTGGGAATGTAGCCAATGGAATCGCCTGTCTCCTCATTCAAAATATTCACCTGTGTACCATGTGATACATATATTTTCCCATTGTTCACAGCAATATAATCCCACCCTCCGGGGCTGACGATATGATAAGTCTTTATCACTTTATATTCATGCTGGGAACTGCAGGATGTAACAATTAAAAGGAAACTGGCAAAACTGGCAATGAACTTCTTCATAACGATTTTATTAGATATTCGGGCAAGCTAATTTTAAATTCTGAAGTAATTCTGAATTGAACTATAATTAAACCTACACCCATGTAGTAATAAATGAATGTTTCCCGTTTTCGAAAGAATAATGAATACGAAAACCAGATGCGTCACATATTTGCTTGATAATGGAAAGACCCAAACCATTTTGTTCCCTGCTATTTGTCTCTTTATAAAACCTGGAAAACAAACGTTGCTGATCTAATTGATTTTGTTTGCTGCTGTTTGTGATCTTTAATTGATCGTTTTTTAATTCGATGTGAATAAAGCCACCGGGATAATTATGTCTTGTAGCATTACTTAAAAGATTGTTCAATAAAATATCTGCCAGTTCCTTGTTCATAGTTACAGCAGACTCCTGCAAACTTGTCGTAACTGTAATGTTTTGATTCTGCCAGAGCTCGTGAAAGGCTTCTGTTTTTTCCTCAAGTTTTTGCTTCAGCTCTACGGTGGTCGTTTCGGCGTATTGGTTATTTTCAATTTTCGCCAGCAGCAATAATGATTGATTTAATCTTGTTAATTTCTCAACTGCCAGGTAAGCACTTTGCATGGTCCTGCTTTGATCCTCGGATAAATTTTCATGCTGAATAAACAGGTCAAGTTTTGACCGGATGATCGACAGTGGTGTCTGCATTTCATGAGAGGCATTTTCGGTGAACTCCTTCAGCAATAAATAATCTTTTTTTGCCTGGCTGGTCGTTGTTTCAAGGGTTTGATTCATCAATCCAAACTCATCAATATTTGTCGAGGGGAAATTCAAAGACTGGCTTCTGTCAAGTTTAAAACTTTTTAAAACATCCAGGGCGCCGTAAAACGGTTTCCAAAGTCTTTTTAATAAGATCCTGTTGATGATAAATGTTGCAGCTAATATCAGCAGAATGGTGGAAAAACTGATCAGGAGAATCGAATTGATAAGAACATCCGTTCTTTCCAATGATTTTGCAACAGTTACCGCATATGTTGTATCATTCACTTTTATTGTGAATAATAGAACCCGGTGGGGATTCTTTTCCTTTTCAATTGAATCATATATCTCAATATTTGAGAATTTTCTTCGCTTTAAAATTTCATCAGTAGCTGTATAAGTAATTTTCTGATCTTTTACAGGAATGGATTCAGGCAAACTGCTATGCTCTTTTACATAGGTTTCTATCTCATGCTGTTCGATCCTCAGATCTTCATCTACCTGCTTCATCAATATATAACGCAGAGCTAAGTAAAAAGCCAAACTGGCAAACAGGAAAATAATAATGGTTGCCAGTAAATTTATCCTGTTATATTTTACAAACAGTTTCATGCAATGAATTTATACCCCATGCCGTAAATTGATCTTATGTAATCAGCGGACCCGGCCTGTATTAATTTTTTACGCAGATTCTTAATATGTGTGTAAATAAAATCATAGCTGCCGGCAACATCCATATTATCGCCCCACAAATGTTCTGCAATAGCGTTTTTAGCGATTACACGGTTTTTATTACTGATAAAATAAAGAAGCAACTCATATTCTTTCCGTGTGAGATCAACTTCCCTGCTATTGACACGCACCATTTTTTCTGAAAGGTCAAGGGTCAATTCGTTGATAGTGATTTGATTCTTTCCATCAAATGATTTACGGCGAATGATAGCCGCCACACGTGCGGCCAATTCAGACAGGTGAAAAGGTTTGGTAAGATAATCATCGGCTCCCGCTTTTAACGCAAACACTTTATCGTCAAGAGAATTTCTTGCTGAAATAATAAGAACTCCTTCAATTTTATTTTGTTTTTTTAGTTCGTTGAGAATACCCAGGCCACTGCCGCCCGGCAGGTTTACATCCAAAACAATACAGGCATAATCGTACAGGGTGATCTTTTCGAGAGCAGTTTCGAAATCAAATGATTTTTCGCAAACAAATTGTTCATTTGTAAGATAGGTGCAAATACTATCAGACAATTCCTGTTCGTCTTCAATAACTAATATTTTCATTGAGTCTTTTGGAAACAAAACTAATGTAAGTTGAAACTGAATTCTGAAGAAATTATGTTGTCAATATTTTTTGGCTCCCCCTTCAAATTTGAACGCCAAATCGGACAGTTGCTGATGATACCTGCATTGCAATAGCTACCTTACTTGTATCCAATATAAGATTATGCCTTTTTATGAACAACAAATGGCTCAAAACACAGATTCCTTCAGATTTTCACCAGAATTAGTTTTCAATTTTACATCCTAATCTGAATCATTCAATTTATGAAAAAAATATTTTTTTTAATCATTACAACAGGAATGATCACCGTATTGGCCTTTGGTCAGAAATTAAAAGAATCACAAGTGCCCTCAGCAGTAAAAACAGCATTTGAAAAAAAATATCCCGGAGTAAAAGGAAGTTGGGATAAAGAAGATGCAAATTATGAAGTTAACTTCAGTCTGGAGGGCAAGGCCATGTCAGCAGTCATTGACAATAGCGGAACCATTGTTGAGACTGAAACCGATATTTCTATAAATGATCTGCCAAAGCCAGTCAAAGAATATATGGGAAAAAATTATCCGGGCGCAAAAATCAAAGAGGCGGCCAGGGTTGTAAAGGCGAATGGAGACATCAATTACGAGGCAGAGGTCGATCACAAGGATATAGTATTTGATGTAAATGGAAAATTTATAAAAGAAACGAAGGATTAAATCTATGAAAGCCGTAAGCTTGCCTTGCGGCTTTTTAATTACATTCCAAATTGAATGAAAATTTTTTTCTTTCTTGCTATTTTTCTGACACCGGCTTTTTGTTCTGGCCAGGCCCGAACGCTTGATGAATACATACGACTGGCAAAAGAAAACAGTGCCGCGCTGAATGCTTTCCAAAATCAAATTCTTTCAAACCAGGTCGATAGCCAGCTTGTAAAAGCCACGATGAGAACACAATTGAACCTCGTGAGCAATAATATGTATGCGCCTGTGATCCATGGTTGGGGCTATGACCAGGTTATTACCAACCTGGCGCAGGTCTCCGGCATGGTGCAGGCCACAAAAATTTTTTTATCAAAAGGACACCTCGCTGCCCAATATAGAACCATCGCCTTACAAAACCGGTCTTTGCTGGACACATTGTTACTTTCTACAAAAGATCTTGTGAGAACAATAGCGGAACAATACATTACAGCTTATGGGGATCAGCTTACGCTGGATAACAGCAAAGAATTGTTTGATCTTTTAAAACAGGAAGAAACGATCTTAAAAAAGCTGGCTCAGTCGAATGTTATCAGGCAAACAGATTTTCTTGCTTTCAATATTACTATGCAGCAGCAGGAGCTAACTTACCTGCAGGCGCAAATTCAATACAATGCAGATTTTCTTACGCTGAATTTTTTAGCCGGAATTGTTGACACCTCGGTCAGCAGGATTGAAGAGCCACGATTAGGAGATAGCCTGGCACATGATTTTTATAGTTCTGTTTTTTACCAGCGCTACCTGAATGACAGTTTACGCATTGCAAATGAACGCAGGCTGATCGACTATACTTATCGCCCCAGTATCAATGCCTTCACCGATGCAGGTTTCAACTCCTCATTACAAAACACGCCTTATAAAAATATCGGGTTCAGTTTTGGAGTAAATATTAAAATGCCTTTGTATGACGGGCATCAGAAAAGTTTGAAATATCAAAAGCTGGATATTGAAGAACGCACAAGACTGAAGAACAAAAGTTTTTTTATCAATCAATACAATCAGCAGGTGGCGCAGTTAAATAGTCAACTGCATGCTACTGACCAGTTATTTGAAAAAATAAAACAACAGGTAAACTATACGAGGACGCTCATTCTATCGTACAGTAAATTATTTGAAACGGGTGATGTGAGGATAACAGATTTTGTTACGTCGATCACAAATTACCTGAATGCACAGAATTTATACAGGCAGAATTTTATAAGTCGTTTAAAAATTTTAAACCAGATCAATTACTGGAATTAATAATTATGAGGAAAAATATTTTATACCTGTTCACTGTCATTGCATGTATAGCATGCCAGAATAAACAAGCTAATGAAGAGGGTGAAGAAGTCTCTCCCGGGCAGGTACAAACGCCGGTTACTGTTACATCCATCAGCAATGAACCCATCATTGAATATGCTGAGTTAAATGCCACTTCGTCTTTTTTGCAGAACAATATTGTAAAATCAAATATCAATGGATACATAAAAACTGTGAATACCAGGATCGGGCAGCAGGTTAGCGAAGGGCAAATATTATTTGTTATAAAAACAAAAGAAGCAGAAAGCCTGGGCAACACCATCAACAAACTGGACTCTTCCTTTCATTTTTCCGGAGTGAGCAATATCATGGCTTCCGAGGGCGGTTATATTACCGAACTTCCCCACCAGGCGGGAGACTATGTACAGGATGGAGAACAATTAGCTGTGATCAGTAATTCAAAAAGCTTTGGGTTTATTTTGAATCTTCCTTATGAATTGAGACGATATGT
>JBIOGV010000199.1:0-6732 GCA_044448365.1 Chitinophagales bacterium | reverse complement strand
TCACAAAGAGCACAAAGAGTTGCACAAAGTTCACTAAGAAGAAAAGGACTGTATGCGCTAGTAAATTAAATTATCGAATAATCATGAAACCAATCATAGGCTGCTTACAGCAAAATCAGTCAGGTTTTCACCAGGTAGTGCCCTTTAATGCTGAAAGAGAAAAATTATTATTACTGGATTTTACTAAAAATAACCAGGCGCTTTCCGAAAATATAGTAAACGATACAAGAAAGTTTACAGAATACATCAATTTGAAATTAAAAACTGCTGAGGCAAAATTTGGAATTGGCGGTTATGATGAATACAGAGAGTTGTATACAAGAAGTAAGGTTTTTGATTCAAATCCCGGTGAAGAACCAAGAAGATTGCATCTGGGAATTGATATCTGGGGTAACCCTTACACCACTGTAATGTCCCCATTGGATGGAATTGTTCATAGTTGTGCTTTCAACAATAGTTTTGGAGATTATGGAGCTACATTAATACTTGGTCATAATCTGAGGGAGTTTCTTTTCATACCTTGTATGGCCATATAGATTTGAATTCAATAAAAAAATTTCGTGAAGGAATGAATATTAAAAAGGGCGATGTCATTGGTGAATTTGGAATTCCTTCGGAAAATGGCCATTGGCCGCCGCATTTGCATTTTCAAATTATCATTGATATGGGAGAATGGAAAGGAGATTATCCCGGCGTTTGCAAATTTTCCGAAAGAAAAAAGTATTTGGAAAATTGTCCCGATCCTGATGGAATCCTGCAGATGATGAAATATGCGACCCTATAAAATGATTTAGACCTGTTCATTCATATCTTTTGTAAGTAAATTGTCTTATTATGCTGCCAAGGTTATTTTTATCAATCCTTTTTATGGGGTTATTGGTTTCTGCTTTTGGTCAACAGTCAAAGCCTTTACGGGTAGGCATTGCAGGGCTTACGCATGATCATGTGCATGGGATACTGGCAAGAGCACATGACGGCGATATTGAAATTGTAGGCATCGCGGAAAGCAATCGCGATCTTGCAGAACGATACCTGAAACAATATCATTTACCTCTCACCTTATTGTACTCTTCGTTAGAAGAAATGCTTGACAAGTGCAAGCCGGAAGCTGTTTGTGCATTCAACAGCATTTACGAACATCTTGCAGTGGTGAAAGCCTGTGCCCCGAGAAAAATCAATGTAATGGTTGAAAAACCACTGGCAGTAAGTTTGGATCATGCAAAGCAAATGGAGGCCCTGGCAATAAAATACGGCATCCAGCTGCTCACAAATTATGAAACCACCTGGTATGGCAGTAATCGCAAAGCTTTTGAAATGCTTGATTCGATCGGTGGTATCCGGAAAATAGTTGTCCATGACGGCCATCAGGGTCCAAAAGAAATAGGGGTAAGTGAAGAATTTTTCAGTTGGCTGACCGATCCTGTAAAAAATGGCGGCGGGGCGGTGATCGATTTTGGATGCTATGGCGCCAATCTTATTACCTGGTTAATGAAAGGAGAAAAACCTTTGTCAGTTTTTGCAGTTACTCAACAGATCAAACCGGATATTTATCCAAAAGTGGATGATGAAGCTACCATTGTTGTGACTTATCCAAAAGCGCAGGGAATCATACAGGCATCATGGAACTGGCCCTTTGGCAGAAAAGACATGGAAGTCTACGGCCTGCATGGTTACCTGATCGCAGATCGAAATGGAATGAAAATAAAAACATCTTCTGAAAAAGATGAAGCCTATCAAACCATTCCAAAACCTCCATCGCCTTACCAGGATCCATTTGCTTATTTAGCGGCAGTAGTACACGGGGAGATCACCGTGAAACCAACTGATCTTTCATCGCTCCAAAACAATATGGTCGTAGTAGAAATATTAGATGCTGCAAAAAGATCGGCGAAAGAAGGTAAAAGAATCTATCTGAAAAAATAGCCGAACATTATTGAAGTTGTGTCTTCACAATATTTTCCCATTCGGCTTCCAGTGAATGATCAGGCCGGCTTTTACCCGCTTTTCGATACCAGTAATCAGCATTACCGATATCGCCTTCTTTGCGATGCAAATAAGAATGTATCCATGCCCCATTCTTATCTTCTATATCCTGAATAATTTCATGGGCTTTATTCCAATTACCTTTTGCATCATACCAAAGAGATTCGAGATAACCTGATAAATTATCAGGAGGAGCAGGTGCACTCACCGATTTTTGAAATTCTTCGAAACTCATCTTAATTACATTTTCAAAAGTTTAAACGCATGCGTCCATTGGTTGCGAATGAATCCGGGAATACACCATAAAATGCAAAGTGGTTCGATAGCTCTTGCTGCTTCGACCTTTCCCATGTCTTCAGTTTCAAAACCAAACAGAATGAGAATATCTTTCACGACTGTTTTAGCACGATCATCGTTGCCACAGATAAACATGGTTGGTTTGCCTCCGGGGAAATTGGGTTTGTACATAGTTGCATTCCCTACACTATTGAAGGCCTTCACGAGTTTTGCATCGGGCAATGATTTTTGCAGATCTTCCATCAGCGACCTGTCAAGACTGGTAAAAAATTTCAACACCCCGTTTTCAGGTGGCGCTTTCGCAATCGGATTTGTTGCATCAATGACTACTTTATGAGAAAAATTTTCCTTGCCGGATTGTTCAACAACTGTCACAGCAACATCACCGCTGACAGCAAGTACGATCAATTCGCCAAACCTGGCAGCATCTGCAAAAGAACCAAGCTTAGCGGAGGGGTTTTGCTTTTGCCATTTTACAAGATCCTCTTTTGATGTATTGCGTGTACCGATCATAACTTCATAACCTTCTGTCAAAAATGCTTTTCCGAGGGTTTGACCAACAACGGATGATCCAAGAATACCAATTTTCATAATAGTGTTTTTGTTAGTTTTACAAATATTAGAGAGAAAAGTTCATGCCTAATCCAAATTTAAATAACAATAAAGATAACCTGGCCGCAGTTGATAAGGAGTTTGAGAATAATATCCGGCCTGCACACATGAAAGAATTTGCCGGCCAATTACAGATCATTGAAAATTTAAAAATTTTTATCAAAGCGGCAAAACTCCGGGGAGAAGCATTGGATCATATTTTATTTCATGGTCCCCCCGGCCTGGGAAAAACAACCTTATCAAGAATTGTTGCCAATGAATTAGGAGTCAGTATCAAAGAAACCAGTGGTCCCGTAATTGAAAAACCCGGCGACCTCGCAGGGTTGCTTACCAATCTCGAATCACATGATGTTTTGTTCATTGATGAAATACACCGGTTAAGTACTGTTGTTGAAGAATACCTGTATGCAGCTATGGAAGATTATCGTATTGATATCATGATCGACAGCGGCCCCAGTGCAAGAAGCATACAACTCAATCTCAACCCGTTTACACTGATCGGCGCCACAACAAGGAGTGGTTTGCTTACAGCCCCGTTACTTTCCCGTTTTGCCATCAAGTCAAGACTTGAATATTATTCCGCTGAAACACTTCAAAAAATAATTGATCGCTCCGCAAATATTTTGGGTGTACGAATCACCTCTGATGCCGTTAAAGAAATTTCCGGAAGAAGCAGGGGTACACCAAGAATTGCCAATGGCTTATTAAGACGTGTAAGAGATTTTGCACAGGTGCTGAGTAATGGTGTAGTTGACCTGGCCATCACACACCACTCACTCAAAGCGTTGAATGTTGATGAATATGGTTTAGATGATATGGACAATAAAATCCTTCTTACAATTATTGAAAAATTCAAAGGAGGCCCGGTAGGAATCACAACGATTGCTACTGCCGTTGGTGAAGAAGCCGGGACGCTGGAGGAGGTATATGAGCCTTTTTTGATCCAGGAAGGCTTTTTGCAAAGAACTCCGAGGGGAAGAGAAGTAACAGAAAAAGCGTTTAAGCATCTGGGCAAAGAATTTAAAGGGAAAAGCGGGGAAGGATTGCTTTTTCCCTAACAACCGACTCAGACTGATACCACACGCTACAGTTTGAATTTGTAAATTTAGGCATGCAAAGAACTGTCGTTATTTTTGCATGCTTTTTTATTTGGGCCAACTGTCTTGCGCAGCAGTATCCATTTCTTCGTTACACGCCCAAAGATGGATTGATCAGTAACCAGATCCGGAGCATCTACCAGGATAGTAAGGGTAGGTTATACTTCAATTCTGTGAACGGCTTGAGTGTTTACGATGGCTCCCGCTTCATTAATTATACATCCAAAAACGGTCTCGGTTTTGACATTGTCAATTGTGTAATGGAAATGGGTGACGATTCTGTTTGGATCGTGACAAACAGCGATAAGATAAATTGTCTTGTAAATGGGAGACTAAAGTTTGTCACTCTAAAAGATCCGGTTCCCGTCATTAATAATTTATGCAGAGATAATAATGGAACTCTCTATGCGGCTACCGATCAAGGATTGTACTTTTTTGAGAAAGATAAGTTTGTCCAAATGCCCTTTGCCAATACAAAGGGAAAAGACATAAATACATACATTGCTTATTTGCTTCCTTTTGACAATTACCTGCTGGCCCAAAGGGATAATTCTATTCTGAGAGATAGGAAAAATCCATTATACCTGTATAACACCGGAACAAAAAAAATTACAGCCGAACTGCCCACAATTTATGCGGCAGACAAAGCTCCGGATGGTCGTATTTGGGTAAGCACTGATAAAAGTATCATGGCTGTTGACACCACAGAGTTAAAAGAAGGGAAGTTGAATCTGCAGGAATTGCCCTCCCTGTACGATAAATTAAAAAACCTGGGCAAGTATTTTATCCAGTTTGACCGGGAAGGAAATTGTTGGCTAGGCGATCAAAACAATGTTTTGGTAAGATGTGACTTTAATGGCAATACCACTGCTTTCACCACTGCTTCCGGATTGAGCATGCCCGGCATTAACCGGATTTTCCTGGACAAAGAAGGAATTACCTGGATTGCCACCAGCAATAATGGAATAGATAAGTTGGTTCATAGTAATTTTTCTTTCATTGAAAATCCGTTTGGGGTTTCGTCGTTAAATGATATTTCTTACTATGAGAATAAAAATCAACTATGGATTTTCTCCGATAAAAATGCGAAAGCACTTGTTGTCCGGGATGATACATATGTTGATTATTACGAGGTAAAGAAAACGAATGCGATCAGCCAGCTTGTTGAAACACCCAATGGGGTTTTTGGTTTGTGGGGAAATACAATATATAAGATCAACCGATCAGGCAATCGTCTTTATCCGGAAATCATTGTTAGTGATACAACAGATAACGAATACAACGGGCCCCTGGTGGATAAGAATGGGAATTTGATACTATGTGGAAGATATGATGTAGTGGCTATAGTAAATGCTAAAACTATTTGCCGGAGCAAATTGAATTTTTTGGCCGATCATGCATCCTTGGACAGCAAAGGAAATATTTGGGTGGCTACCCGTGCCAGCGAATTGATCATGTATGAACCACGTCCTGACGATCCGTCCCATTACCTCGAACAAAAGAATAGTTTTTCAAAAGAACTTTCGGGCATTTCACCCCGATCAATCACAATTGATAAAAATGATAATATCTGGATAGGTACCCGGAGCAATGGAATCCATGTGTTCAGCCTGAAGAATGGAATTCTCGACCGGCAATTTATTATCACTGCTGACTCAGGACTATCGGATAATTTTATAACCCATCTTAGCTGCGGTAACGATAATAATATTTATGCCTGTAGTCCATCAGGTCTTGACAGGATCACTGTAAGAAACGGAACCCCTGTAATTGAAAACCTCACCAGGCAGAATAATATTTATCAGAGAGTTTACAAAGTTGTCATTGATAAAAATAATACCGTATGGGGGTTGGTCTCCAACGGGCTCATTAAAATAATTTCTGAAAATAAGCCGCCTACAGATTATTCACCACGCCTTATGATCAGTATGGTAAAAGCGGGAAAAGATACTGTTGCTGAAAACAGCGGAACCGTGTTGACCTACAAACAAAATAATCTGAGTTTTTATTTTGCCGCTACCTCTTTTCTGGACGAAAAACAAGTTCTGTATAGCCATCGTTTGCAGGGATCCTCCAATACTCAATGGTCAGAGCCGTCTAACAATGCCTCGGTTTCTTTTATTAACCTGCATCCTGGCAATTATACATTGAAAATAAAAGCAACTTTTCCCGCCAGCCGGTATCCGGAACAAATTATTCAATATAAATTTTCCATAGCCCCGCCCTGGTGGCAGACGTGGTGGTTTAAGGTTTCTGCAGGATCATTGATTATTGGATTATTGATCATTACCACCAGATTCTATTACCGGCGAAAATTAGAAAAGCAGAAGCTTATCCTCGAAAAACAACAGGCCATAGAAAAAGAAAGAACAAGAATTGCTACGGACATGCACGATGATCTTGGCGCCGGTTTATCAAGAATAAAATTTCTAAGCCAGTCAATTCTGAATAAAAAAATAAAAGATGAAATCATAATAACGGAATTGGAAAAAATAACTTCCTTTTCAGATGAAATGTCAGAGAAAATGGGTGAGATTGTATGGGCACTAAATGAAAAAAATGATACTCTTGCCGATCTGATTGCCTATACACGATCTTATGTTGTAGAATACCTGGCTAACCACAATATAGAATGTGAGGCAAACACTCCCATGCATTTGCCGGGCACGTTTATACCCGGCGAAATGCGCCGCAACATTTTTTTGTCTGTAAAGGAATGCCTGCACAATATTGTAAAACATGC
>JBIOGV010000198.1:0-6741 GCA_044448365.1 Chitinophagales bacterium | reverse complement strand
TCCTCTCACATCATTGAAATCATAAGAATGAATTAACATCAATCCTTTAACTTTGCACCTCCAAAACTTTAAATCCTCAACGTAAATCTTAAACGAATTATGAGCACAGTAAAAGTCGCCATCAACGGATTCGGTCGTATCGGCAGACTGGTATATCGCCAGATCTATAATATGGAGGGTATTGATGTGGTGGCCATCAATGATCTCACCAGCCCCAAAGTATTGGCGCATCTTTTAAAATACGATAGTGCGCAGGGACGGTTTAATGAAGATGTACAATCAACTGAAGATTCCATTGTAGTGAATAAGGACACTATTAAAATATATGCACAAAAAGATCCTTCACAAATTCCATGGAAGGATCATGATGTTGATGTGGTGCTTGAGTGTACAGGATTTTTTACTGATAAAGCAAAAGCCGAGGCACATTTAAAAGCCGGGGCAAAACGCGTAGTTATTTCCGCACCGGGAACAGGAGAAATGAAAACAATTGTTTTCAATGTAAATCATAATATTCTTGACGGCAGTGAAACTGTTATCAGTTGCGCATCATGTACTACGAATTGCCTGGCTCCTATGGCACAGGTACTGGATGAAAAATTCGGAATTGTAAATGCATTCATGACAACCGTACATGCATATACTAATGATCAGAACACACAGGACGCTCCTCATCCAAAAGGTGATCTTCGTCGTGCCAGGGCCGCCGCACAAAATATCGTTCCTAATACAACGGGTGCCGCCAAAGCCATTGGTCTTGTGTTGCCCAATTTGAAAGGCAAAATGGATGGTAACGCTCAACGTGTTCCCATACTTACCGGTTCTCTCACTGAGCTTACCAGTATATTGAGCAAAAAAGTTACAGTGGACGAAGTGAATGCTGCGATGAAAGCCGCGGTCAATGAAAGTTACGGATACACTGAAGACCCAATCGTGAGCAGCGATGTGATCGGCATGACTTATGGTTCTTTATATGATGGCACGCAAACCAGGGTGCAGGCAGTTGGCGATACACAACTGGTAAAAACAGTGAGCTGGTACGATAATGAAATGAGTTATGTAAGCCAGCTTGTACGCACTGTGAAATATTTTGCCGGCCTGATTTCAAAATAGACGATAACTGATAATTGACAACTGATAATTTCAATTATCATCTATCATCTGTAAAACTATCATCTATAAATCGTCTATGTCAAAATTTTCTTCTTATAACTTCAAAGGTCAGAGAGCATTGATCCGCGTGGATTTCAATGTGCCATTGAATGATAAACACGAGATTACAGATGATACGCGGATAAAAGCAGCTATTCCTACTATCAGGAAAATCTTGAATGATGGCGGAAGTGTAATTCTCATGAGTCATTTGGGAAGACCCAAAGATGGACCCACAGAAAAATATTCATTGAAACATTTGCTGATTCATCTCAGGAAATTATTACAGGGGGCCACCATATTGTTTGCGAATGACTGCATCGGGGAAGAAACGGAGCAGATGGCAAAGGATCTGCAACCCGGAGAAATTCTATTATTGGAAAACCTGCGTTTTCATAAAGAAGAGGAAAAAGGAGACAGGGCGTTTGCCGAAAAACTGGCAAAACTTGGCGACGTGTATGTGAATGATGCGTTCGGAACCGCTCATCGTGCACATGCTTCTACGGCGATCATTGCCGATTTTTTCACTGCCGATAAAAAAATGTTTGGCCTGCTGATGGAAAATGAAGTGGCCAGCGCTGAAAAAGTTTTACATAGTTCGCAAAAACCTTTTACTGCCATTATCGGCGGGGCAAAGGTTTCAGACAAAATTTTAATTCTTGAAAATTTATTGGATAAAGCCACCGATATTATTATTGGCGGTGGTATGGCCTACACTTTTGAAAAAGCCCAGGGAGGCCATATCGGCAATTCACTTTGTGAAGAAGACAGGATAGAAACTGCGAAAGAATTATTAGTAAAGGCCGAAGCAAAAGGTGTTTGTATTCATTTGCCTTCTGATTCAATCATAGCGGATAAATTTTCAAATGATGCGGAAACATCTGCATCGCCAAGTAACAATATTCCGGATGGTTGGATGGGCCTGGATATTGGAGAAAACGCCTGCGAGCAATTTCATAATGTGATCGTGCATTCAAAAACCATTTTGTGGAACGGACCGATGGGAGTTTTCGAAATGGAAAAATTTCAGCACGGTACAAAGTCTGTTGCCGAGGCGGTAGCGGAATCTACAGAAAAAGGAGCATTTTCACTGGTGGGTGGCGGAGATTCTGTATCTGCCGTAAATCAATTTGGATTTACGAATAAAGTCAGCTACATATCCACAGGCGGAGGTGCAATGCTGGAGTATTTCGAAGGAAAGACTCTTCCCGGCATTGCGGCGATTCAATCGTAACCAGCTTGCCGATTTTTTTGTCGTTAGCCTTGTTGAAAACATCTGTTCACCGGATATTCCTTATTCAGTTAACTGGATTGCTTTTATTTTGTACTCTGATTAAATTCATAATACAGCAATTTCAAAAACACTAATTTTAATACTCACTAAAACTTATTATCATGAAAGGGACCCGCAATCTTGGATTGCTCATCATTGGAGCACTTGTTTTAATTTTTGTCGTTTGGGGTTGTGGTGGATACAATGGACTGGTTTCAGCGGACCAAAATGTAAAAAAGGTTTGGGCCAATGTTGAAACCAATTATCAGCGCAGGACTGATCTGTACAGCAGTGTCGTTAAAACGGTTGAAGCCTCTGCCAATTTTGAAAAGTCAACATTAAATGCAGTCGTCGCCGCAAGAGCAAAGGCAACTTCGGTTACTGTTGATATTAATGACCAGGCAAGCTTGGACAGGTACCAGCAGGCACAGGGACAGTTGCAAAGTGCATTTGGAAGATTATTAGCTGTATCAGAAAATTATCCTGATCTTAAAACCACAAAAGCTTTCCAGGATTTTCAAACGCAGATCGAAGGAACGGAAAACAGGATCAATGTAGCTCGGCAGGATTATAACAGCTCGGTCAATAGTTATAACCTGAAAGTAAAAAGATTCCCCAACAACTTGTTGGCCGGCATATTCGGTTTTCATGAGAAAGGATATTATAAAGCTGATGAAGGGACGGAAAAGAATCCGGATATCAAATTTAATATTCAGTAATTCTTTAAGTATTCATGTCTTTATTCCGAAAAAAAGAATTCTTCACTGACGAAGACAAACACACTATTGTTGATGCAGTAAAAAATGCAGAGCACCGCACCAGCGGCGAGGTAAGAGTTTTTGTTGAACATCGATGCCGCTACGTAAATGCTATCGACAGGGCGATTGAAATCTTTGGAAATCTCCAGATGTATAAAACTGAATTACGCAACGCAGTGCTGGTGTATGTTGCTACAAAAGACCGGCAACTGGCGATTTTTGGCGATGAAGGAATTCATCAAAAAGTAGGGGATCAGTACTGGGAGGATGAAGTAAGAAAAATGATAGCTGCTTTCAATCGCGATAATATTGCCGAAGGTATTCGCCAATGTATTTTTAATATTGGCGAAGCTTTGTGCACGCATTTTCCTTATGATAAGAACACCGATAAAAATGAATTGCCGGATGATATTGTTTTCGGCAAATAATATTCAATGAAACGCTTACTTCTATTTTTTGTTCTGTTTCTTTCTGTGTTTGCAAAAGCGCAGGTAGAAAAGGTTATTCCTGCAAGACCTAATCCACCGAGGTTAGTGAATGACTTTACAAACACATTGACCCCGGAACAAGTCCAGGCGCTGGAACAAAAATTAGTTGCGTATGATGACAGCACTTCCAACCAGGTTGCTGTTGTTATCATGAACAGCACCGGTGATTATTCTGTTGAAGAAGTGGGGTTGGGTATCATTCGTACCTGGGGAGTTGGCGGCAAGGAACATAATAATGGAATTGTTCTTTTAATTGCAAAAGCTGATCATAAGATCCGCATTGAAGTGGGTTATGGATTGGAGGGAGCTATTCCTGATGTTACTGCAAAAAGTATCATTGATAATGATCTTACACCAAATTTTCGAAAAGAAGATTACTATCGGGGTATTGATGATGCAACTGATGATATTATAAAAGCTGCGGCCGGTGAATACACAGCCCCTGCCGGCTATCATAAAAGAGGAAAGGGTTTTCCAATTGGCGGGATCATATTTTTTATAATTATCCTTTCTATTTTTTTGGGTTCAAGAGGTGGAGGTGGAGGTGGGGGAATGGCTTCACGAAGGGGTTTTGGCGGATTTGGAACGGGTTGGTTAATTGGAAGCATGCTGGGTGGCGGATGGTCAGGCGGAGGAAGCGGAGGTGGCGGATGGTCTGGAGGTGGCGGCGGCTTCGGTGGCTTTGGCGGTGGTGGCGGCGGTGGTGGCGGCGCAAGTGGAGGATGGTAGATGTTTTAAATAAGGGATCTTACTGTTATCAATAAAACTGTAGTGAATTACTTTGTGTTCGTTGTTTATCCTTCGTGCACTTTGTGACCTTCGAAAAACGGTCACTAAGAACACAACGGAAACGAAGTTCACAAAGAATTGTTTAGAAGAATAGCAGACTCAATAATTATATTCCTTTTATTTTTTTTATTCTTTCCAGGTAATCTTCAAACTGCCGCAAACTATAACTGCTCAGATTTTTTTCCTTGTTCAATCCGCCCTTTTGTGCAACAAGCACTCCATATTTTACATCATCAAATCCCTCAACAGAGTGCGCATCGGGATCGATGGAGATCAAAACATTTTTTTCAAGAGCATAATCGATCCATCGCCAGTCGATATCCAGTCTCCGCGGATGGGCATTTAATTCAATGACCACATGATGTTCGGCACAGGCATCAATTATTTTTTTATGATCAACAGGATAACCGTTTCTGCTTAGTAATAACCTGCCGGTCATATGACCAAGAATAGTGGTGTATGGGTTCTTTATGGCATTCAGCAATCGCATCATTGCTTTTTCTTCGGTCATTTTAAGATTGCTATGAATAGAAGTGATGACAAGATCGAATGTGGCAAGGATGTCATCTGTATAATCGAGACTCCCATCATTTAAAATATCGCATTCAATACTTTTAAAAATTTTGAAAGGCTTAAGCTTTTTGTTCAATTCCTCAACATACCTGTGCTGTTCTTTAATTCTTTCAACAGTTAAGCCATTTGCATAGAATGCACTTTTTGAGTGATCAGAGATCACCAGATATTCATAACCTCTCCTGACCAGGTCATTTGCCATCTCTTCAATCGTATTTACTCCATCACTCCAGTTGCTATGACTATGAATGATGGAACGAACGTCCGAAACACGGATCACTTCATTGTATTGCTTATTTTTCAGTTTTGAAAGAATGGAATCATTTTCTCTCAGGGCAGGGATAATAAATGGCAAACCTGCCGATTGAAAGATCTCTTCCTCACTCGCTGCAGCTGCCGGGATTGAATATTGTTTTTCCCAACCCATTAAAAAATCTTCGCTGCAACTTGTTTGAAAGAGTTTTTTAAAGAATGTTGAAGGATCGATTAAATAGAATTTGAGTTTTACGTTTTCTTTTCCTTTGAATACAATGTTTTCAGCATCTTCTTCAATCGCATCAACCCCATTTTCAATAAAGAATTTTTTCAGATCGCTTAAAGAAACCGTTGTGCACCATTCCAGCACATCAATGGTTTCCATCTGTCTTCTGAAGGAGCCGGTGAATGCAAGTTTGTATTTTGAAAAAGGAGAAGCTAGTTTTTCATTCATTGCCTGAGCATAACTTTCGATCTGGGCATACAGGTAACTTCCCTGGTTTTGTAAATAAAACTCAATGGATTCGCGGATATTCTTCTGTGTCTTCTCTCCAAAGCCTTTGTATAAGAGCAAACGATTTTCATTACAGGCATATAAAAGTTCACCAATGGATTCTACTTCCAGTTCCTTCCAGATCGTATTTATTTTTTTGGGACCGATACCTTTTATATTCAGCATTTCAACGATCCCAGCCGGAGTTTTTTCAAGGTATTCAGCAAGCGTTTTCATTTCACCTGTATCAAGCATTTCTATTACTTTCTTTCCGACGCTGTCACCAATGCCTTTGATGCTAAAGATTTTTTCGCGTGGAGTTTCACTTAATTGTAAGGGCAGCTTTTCGATATTGAAAGCCGCAACTGAATAGGTTTTTGACTTAAATGAATTTTCTCCATGGATATCCATGAGTTTGGAAAGCAGGGAAAAATTATCGGCAATAACGTAATTATCCATAAATACCCCCATCCCCGCCGTAGACGGAGAGTTTTAAATACACTCTAAAGTTATAATCATCAAATTGGAATTGGGAAAAATAAATCATGAAGCAGAGAGACCTGCCACGGTTCAGCTGCTTTATAATTTTCATCAAACAGTTGTAACCGTGGCAGGCCTTTGGGGGGAGGCAAACAAAAGTCCCGGCTCTTGCCGGGACTCACTATAACATCATAAGTCTTATCAACTTATTTTTTCTTTGCTTTCTTAGCAACTTTCTTTTTCGGAGCTGCTTTTTTCTTTGCAACTTTTTTCTTTGTAGCCATGTTTTTGAATTTAAAATGGTTAGTAAAAAATCTTATCGACAGTAAAAGTATAAATTTTTTTAAACTGTCAAAAATTTTTTCAACAATTTTAAATCAGAAAAGCGGGAAACAAGGATTAAGATGAAGCTTCAACGGCGTTAACGGAAACAAATGTTCTGTTGTTTTTTCCTCTTTTGAATTCAACAACACCATCAGT
>JBIOGV010000197.1:0-6773 GCA_044448365.1 Chitinophagales bacterium | reverse complement strand
GCGGTATTCTTTGAATGTCCTTTTACCAAAGGTCTTAAACCTGCAAACACACTCTTTATGTCAGAACGATCGGGATCCTTGGTCAAATACTTTTGAATGTGATGGAGAATAAAATTTATCTCTTCTTCCAGGGCAATGGGTTCCTGTAGAGACAGGACATGTCCTGTCTCTACAGGAGTATCGGTTGTACCTACAATAATTTTATGATGCCAGGGTACGGCAAACAATACACGTTTATCATCTGTTCTTGGAATCATGATCGCAGTTTCGGAAGGAAGAAATTCCTTGTCCAAAACGATATGAATTCCCTGGCTCATGGTCACAGAACTTTTTGCTTTTGCATCATCCATTTTTAAAATGAAATCAGTAAAAACGCCCGTGGCATTGATAACCGCCTTCGCTTTTATTTCATAAGATGCCGGGCCCGCCTCGCTCCGCTGAAACTTCAGTGAAGGCGCAGCAGGCAGGCTTGTCAAACCATCATTCAACATATCTTTCACAGCCACACCACAAACTTTATTATCCGCTTTAAGTAACCCTTCCACACTCATATAATTAATGATCGTTGCTCCATGATCGGCCGCAGTCATCGCCAAATGAACGGCCAATCTTGCGTCATCAAACTGCCCATCGTGATATAAAACGCCTCCCCTCAAGCCTTCTTTGTCTAAGGTTGGAGCAAGAGCCAATGTCTCTTCTTTTGACAAAAATTGTGAAGTACCAAAACCAAGACTCCCGGCCATCCAATCATAAACCTTCAAACCAATTCCATAATAAGGACCCTCCCACCATTTGTAATTCGGAACAATGAATGCCTGGTTCTTTACCAAATGCGGTGCATTCTTTAAAAGAATTCCTCTTTCTTTCAAAGCCTCCATTACCAGTTTGATATTCCCTTGTTGCAAATAACGAACACCGCCGTGGACCAATTTGGTGCTGCGTGATGAAGTGCCTTTAGCAAAATCATATTTTTCAACAAGCAAAGTCTTCAACCCTCTTGAAGCTGCATCTACAGCAATGCCCAAACCTGTAGCGCCACCGCCAATGATACAGATATCCCATTCGGGAATAGCTTGCAATCGTTGTATCATTTCGGCCCTGTTCAAATCAGTAATGTTTTGAGATAAAATAGAACAATATCGAATTTATTTGTCACAAAAATTACAATTGATTTTTCCTAATTTGCCGTTCCTGAATTTAGTAAAGCAAATGCGATCAATGTAACAAATCAGTTATAAATTTTAAACTACAACAATGAAAGCCATTAAACCGATAACTATCCTGTTATTTACCTGTTTCGGCGCATCGGGAATCTTTTCACAAACCAATTCAGTTTTGAATTACTTACCGTCAGATGCCAGGATGATCATTAAAATCAACCCGGTCAGTCTTCGTCAAAAAATCAAATGGGACGACCTTTTGAAATATAAAATGTTTGAAGACCTGGTAAAAAAAACTCCCCGGGAAGGAAAGGATTTTTTGAATAACCCTGAGCACACTGGTATTGATCTGAACCAGGGGCTTTTCCTTGCTGTTCCTGAAAATAAAAGCAATGAGAAACCATCTCCTGTTTTCTATGGCAGCCTGAGTAATCCATCCGATTTTGCTGCAATGGTAAAACAACTAAATCCAGAAATAAAACCAATAAAAATTCTCAATGGAAATTTACTGATCGATAAAAACACAGCTTTTGCCTGGAACCATGAAATATTTATCATTACCGGCAGCGACCTGAAAGAAGATACAGCAAATCAGGATCTGACGGCAAAGGCGTCTGCTGAATTGATGAAAACAAAACAATTGACTGAAAAATGTAAACTGCTTTTAAGTAAACGTTCAGTCGCTTTCGGTAATGAGCAGTTTTTATCTCTTATAAAAGAAGATGGCGATTTGCTTTTATGGATAGATAATGCGCTCACATCTCAGCCAAACAAGAACAGTAAAGTTCCGGAAGCCTTTGGAATGCTGAACAAAAGTTTTATGCCAAAAGGAAATTTCAGTTCGGGGGTAATAAATTTTGAAAATGGAAAGGTCGTTGCCCGAATGAAACAATACATTCCTGGTTCTCTTGATTCGTTATACAAAAAATACCCCGTAAAAAACATCAACACGGAATTAGTAAAAAAATTACCCGCTGGTCATCCCATTTTTCTTTGCTCTTTCCGTTTTTCACCGGAGATGATAAAGGAAAATCTTGTAAGATCAGGAGCCGATAAATTATTGGATAGCATGAGTAAGCAAAAAGTAAAAATAGAAGATATACTCCCGGCCATAAAGGGAGATGTTTTGCTGGCTGTGCTGAAAGCTGATGAGGTTGCTGAAGAAGATTCTGTTACCAGGGGCATGAATGGCATTGAATTTTTTGTGACAGGCAGTATAAATGATAAAGAAAAATTTAACAGCCTGAGTGCGTTACTTCAAAATAAAAAGCAGGATTCAACAAAGATGAAGCCGGCAAAAAAGATGAAGCCGCTTGTGCTTTCCAACGGTTCGGTCTTCGTTGTTTCTCTTTCTCAAATGGCCGCACAAAACTTTTTGGCATCTGCCGGGAATAATGAAGAAATGGGAAAAATGATTGATCCATATAAAAACAATCCTTCCGCATGCATCATTGATCTTAAAACCGTTTTTGGTTTTGCCGCGCAGTCCATGTTAAAAAATAAAACAGAGGAAGAAGTGAAACAAGCCTCTGAAGTACTTGGCATGTTCGACAAATTAGTCAGCTATGGCGGGCAGCATGATGACAAATCTATGTCAAGCACCGTAGAACTAACGCTGACCAATAAAGATGAAAATAGCCTGAAGCAATTTATGAACCTGCTGAACCTGATTTATTCTCTGAAACCAAAGAAATCTATGGCGTATAATGACGTACCGATTCAGTAACTCAAACAGACTGCCCTATTCATTTAGGGCAGAGTTTTATATTCTTTTGTAAGTGCATCAGCCGGAATGCGAAGTAACTTACTGAATTTACGGATCATCGTTAGGGAAAGTGGCTGTTTATAGTTTAATACTTTGCTGATTGTTCCTTTATCACCATATGCACTGGCCAAGTCAGCAGGCTTGTATCCAAATTCTTCCATTCTTATTTTAATAAACTCTACTGGATCAACTTCAGGTATATTCCACTGCTTTTCCTCATATTGTTTTATGAGAAACGCAAGGAGAATTTTTTCCTTGTGTTCATCAGTATCTTTTTTAGCCTCTCTTATTTGTTCATACCGGTTCACCGCTTTGGTGTAACTATTTTTGTTTTCTATTAAAAACCATTGCTTCATATCTAAATCGTTTCAGGATTTATTTTATCATATTCATTGTGCGTCCCAATAAAGCGTATTTCAACAATTTGGTCTTCATAGTCAATTTGTGCAATTAACCTGTACGAATTGTGTACGATTTCAAATCTCGCACGATTGTTTTTGATCATTTTAGCTTTTGGAAAATCAGTTAAAACATCCTGCTTTTTTTCCCAGCTGGCTTGTTCAACAACCATCTTCCAAACAACTAGGCTTTTTCTCGCATTAGCATGATTTTTCGAAAATTCATTGAGCTTTTGCAAATAAACGATGAGCATAATTGTTTTCTATTTAATGTTGATATTTTACGCATACCGATTAACTGAGCAGAAATGGCGTAAAAATGTCTTCATCAAAAACCTCGCTTATCGTTCTTGACAAACTTGTCTTTCAAAGAAATTTGAACCTGGTGCAAGATAAAACAAAGTTGGTAAATTGCCAACTTGTTGGTGAATAATGTTTTTAATATACAAGTAAGTACCTAAACCTCACCCTCTTTCCCTCTACTCAAGAAGAGGAGGTCATGCTGCCATGAAAACGGAACGTACAACAGTGCGACGCCTGCCTACCGGACAGGCAGGCAACAAAAGCTCAACAGAGTTGCTGCAGCTGGTTACAAAAAAATGGTCATTAATCAGATTGCTTCAACTTGTCATGAATAGTTTCTTATGCAAAGCTCATTATGACAAGCCTCGCAATGACGAAGACTCCATGAATTTGTAATAACGGCATTACAAATCAGCCCAGGCAATGGAGGCTTTCACCGCACGTTGCCAACCGCTCAATAGTTCATTTGCTTTTGTAGTTTCCATTTGCGGAGAAAATGTTTTATCAACCTGCCATTGTTTTTGTATCTCTTCAATATTTTCCCAGTAACCTACGGCAAGACCGGCGAGGTAAGCAGCACCAAGCGCTGTTGTTTCCGTGATCATTGGCCGCACTACTTTACAGTTGAGAATATCTGATTGAAATTGCATGAGGGCATTGTTCACTGTAGCGCCGCCATCCACACGCAATTCCGTGATGCTGATCCCGGCATCGGCTTCCATGGCCTTTAGCACATCGTATGTTTGATACGCAATACTATCGAGAGCCGCCTTTGCAATATGCGCATTGCTGCTACCCCGGGTAAGACCAAACAGGCTGCCCCTTGCATGCTGATTCCAATGCGGCGCACCCAGACCCGCAAATGCCGGTACCAAGTACACGCCGCCCGCATCGGGCACATCGGCTGCTAACTCTTCAATTTCTTTTGATGTGCGGATAATTTTCAATCCATCGCGAAGCCACTGCACCACAGCACCCGCAATGAACACAGAACCTTCGAGTGCGTATTCCATTTTATCTTCGATCTTCCAGGCAATCGTAGTAAGCAAATTATTTTTGGAAGCAATAACTTTTGTTCCCGTATTCATCAGCATAAAACAACCGGTGCCATAGGTGTTTTTTACCATGCCGGGTTGAGTGCACATTTGTCCGAACAACGCAGCCTGCTGGTCGCCTGCAATGCCGGCAATGGGGATGTGGAAATCAGGGATTATGTTGCCCGTAACTCCATAAATTTTACTGGATGCTTTTACTTCTGGAAGCATGGAGCGCGGAACAGAAAATATTTTCAACAGCTCATCATCCCATTCAGCGGTATGAATATTCAGCAACATGGTTCGTGAAGCGTTGGACACGTCGGTGACATGAATTTCTCCTCCCGTTAATTTCCAGATCAGCCATGAATCAATGGTACCAAATGCCAGCTCGCCATTCTCTGCTTTTTTTCTTGTGCCGGAAACATTGTCGAGTATCCATTTTAATTTGCTGGCAGAGAAATAAGCATCGATCACCAATCCTGTTTTTTGTCTTAGAGACAGAGCCTGCTCTGTCTCTGTCTTGAGTTCATCGCAAAATGCAGCAGTTCTCCTGTCCTGCCAAACGATCGCATTGTAAACCGGTTTGCCCGTGCTGCGTTCCCAAACCACGGTTGTCTCACGCTGGTTCGTAATACCAATGCCTGCGATTTGTTTCATCGTAATATTCGCTTTGGCGACAGCTTCCGCCAGCGTACCAATTTGTGTGCTCCAGATTTCTTCAGCATCATGCTCTACCCAACCGGGCTGGGGAAAAATCTGTTGGAATTCTTTTTGCGCAACGCTGATAACATTGCCCTGTTTATCAAACACCATACTGCGACTGCTGGTAGTACCCTGGTCGAGTGCGAGAATGTAATGCGAAGACATGAAATGAAAGTTTAAAAAGTTTAAAGATCTAAAAGTTCAATGGTTTCAAGAAAGATAAAACAATATCAGGAATTTTTTTGATGAAGCGGGATTCTGTTCGCTATTCAGCTTTTATTTCACGCAAAGTAGAAAAGAATTTTTGCGCCTTTTGTATTTTTCTTTGTGTCTTTGCGTGAAATCTTTTATGCACAGCTGCATTATTTATATCATGGGGGTTTCAGGTTCAGGAAAAACGATCATTGGAAAAAAACTGGCAAAAAAAATCAGTTTCCCATTTTTTGACGGAGATGATTTTCATACCCAGGCTAATAAAGAAAAAATGAAATCAGGTCATCCGTTAACTGATGATGACCGGGCAGGGTGGTTGAATAGCATTAATGAACTTGCAAAAGAACAAATGAAAAAGGAAGGAGCTGTTATTGCCTGCTCTGCATTAAAAGAAAAATACAGAACTATTTTATCAACGGGAATTACAGTTCCTGTATTTTGGATATTTCTGCAGGGAAGTTTTGACCTGATACAAAAAAGAATGGAAGAAAGAAAGGATCATTACCTGCAACCCAAAATGCTTTCCTCGCAATTCGGCATTTTGGAAATACCGGAACAAGCCATAATAATTGATATTTCAAAAAATCCCGATGAAATTGTTGAAGGAATACTTTCAGAAATAGAAAAGGAGGAAGATCCTAAAAGTTAATATTAAAACTTCCAAAGATGCCAAAAGGATGATCTCCTTTTTTACTCAGCGTGGCGGGCAGAACACGCCAGATGAAATCAATGCGAAAGACGTGGAGAATGTTATCAATGCCGGTGCCCAGTTCCATGTACGTATGGCCATTGAGTGTTTGAAAATTTGTGCCCGATAAAAAGTTGAGAGCCACATTTTCTTTACTTAAGCTTCCCCATAAAACTTTTGCAGTCCAAAACTGGCGGAATTTTAATTTAGGAACCAAACGGAAAATTCCATTGCCGAAATTATGCTCTATGTTCACACCTACATAGTTGTCGCTGATAAATTCGTATTTGCTCATCATATTAAAGGCATACGGATCATAATAATACAATTCATTGCCCGGATGAATGTCAAGCAAAACGTAAGGCAATGTTCCGAAAGTTTTTCCGGCAAATACGTTATAAGAAATGCTTCCGTATGGAGGAATTTTAATGTAGTCTGAAATACTTCCGGAAATTTTTGAATAATTGTAGCTGCTTTTTAAAATACCTGAAATGCCGCGGGTAATTC
>JBIOGV010000196.1:0-6836 GCA_044448365.1 Chitinophagales bacterium | reverse complement strand
GATACCCAAAGCCAGCGAAACATCCTGTACGTGGGTTTGAATATGCGGGTTGTAATAAATTTCTCCGTCATTAGCCGTGCGCATAATAGAGGGAACTTTAATGAGAGTGCCATCAGGATTCGCAGGAAAACGATCAGGCCTTGCGCTGTAGTTACGGGTATAGGCAAACGCATCACCACTTTGATAATTATAACCACCAAAAGAATAGAAAGTCGTTTTACTGGTTGCACAGGGTACTTCCATATTATACATGATACCGGCCGTAGTAACAGATGCATCTCCGAAAGCTCTTCGCCCTGTGTTCAAATAAGGCAATGCATTTTTACTGGTTTGCCAATTTGCCGTATCTGTCTGGCGGTACGTTTTACCCTGGGTCAAAAAATCTGCTGAAACATTAATAAACCCTCCGTTCTTGCCAATGGACGCTCCATTGTTAACAGATAAAGTATAGGTTCCGCCATCAATGGCATTTCCGGAATAATATTGGTTACCTTTATTAAATTTTTTGCTTTTGAATTTATTATCATCATAACCACTCCAACCGGTATTTATGGACCAGTGATTCACATTTTTTTTGAGAATGATATTGATGACCCCGGCCATGGCATCGGAACCGTACTGTGCGCTGGCTCCGTCACGCAGGATTTCTATTCTGTCAACGGCAGATTCCGGGAAAGAATTAAGATCTACGCCTGAATTACCTCTTCCTCTTGTACCAAACAACCCAACAAAAGCAGTCTGGTGACGCCTCTTGCCATTGATCAATACCAATGTCTGGTCGGGACCAAGACCGCGTAGCGTTCCCAGGTCAATATGATCAGCGCCATCAGCGCCGCTTTGTTTATTATAATTAAATGAGGGCGCCGTTATGTTCAACACAGAAGTAAGATCCATCTTTGCTGTAGGTTGTCCTACCTGGTTGATCTTAATAACATCCACCGGTATTGCCGTTTCTGTTTTTGCTCTTGCAGCACCACGGGTGCCCAGGATCACAATATCACCAAGGTCAACAGTGACGGCTTCCAGCCTCACGGAAACTTGCGACTGGCCATTTAACTGAAGCAGCACTGTTGTATAACCAATACTACTAATTTCAAGCACGGCATTTGGGGGAGCTTGTATTTCATAAACTCCATCTGCATTGGTACTTCCACCTTTACTGGTATTTTTTATTTTGACACTGGCGTTTGGAAGAGGATCGCCCGTTTTGGCATCAAGTACTTTCACAGTGATACCCTGTTGTGCAAAAGCCAAGACAGAAAACAATGTAATACTTAGTAAGAGGATGAGTTTTTTCATCATAAACAGTTTTTGTTAAGAAAAATTGGAATACCGGGTAAAAAGCAGGTTTGAAAATAAGGATTAAATGGAATATTTTTTATCTGCTGCCCATTAAATTTGCAGAGTTTGGTCCCGGTACACCCCTTTTCATTCACCTTCGGGGATTTGTTTTGGCAAACTCATCCGCCATTTTATTCAGTTGCACAGCTGAAATTGTTTTTTTGCCCTGGTCAATAATGATTCTATAATAAAATTGAACGGATTCTCCTTTTTTCAAATAAAGATTTTTTTCGCTCTTGCCATTGGTAAATATTTTTTCACCAAGAGGATTTGCGGCGAAAAGGCCATAGCCACGTGCATGCCAAAAAGTAGGATAATTTGGATTGCCCGGATGATCCATCATGATAATGCTGATCGAATCATTTCCCATTTTACCATACATCTTACACCATATTGCTCTTGTGCTCCAAGCACTGTCTCCCTGTTTGCCTTCACTGGTAAGATAATTACCCGTTGCAATACTGTCATCACTTTTCTTAACTACAGTTACATTGCCTTTATTATCAGTAAATTTTTGGTCTGTAGTGGAAGGGATCTGAAGTTCGTGGGCAACCCTCAATCCCAGCATGCCGTCTTTTGCATCTGTAAAAAGAATATCGGTGTCTGCTCTCAAAATTGTCAGCCTGTCTGTAATCCGTTGATGCAGGCTACCTGTAAATTCAAAACTCGTTGTTTCTTCCAGCAACACATTATTTTTTTGATTGACCCAGTTAGCATGGTACGACAAAATTCCTTTGATGCCATTTTCTGTTTTGAGGATCCGGTCTGTTTTTATCCATCCATATAAATGTTTTTTTTCCGCAGGGATTGCATAAGAGTTATTCCAGAAATCCAAACCATTTACATTTTCATAAGTAAACCAAAAACCAACATGGTGAGGATGATCTGTGGGCTCTCCGGGAAGCGGGTGTAGCGGAAATCCCCTTGTGATCATGATTCCATCGGAGGCATAGATCGGGTACAACACGGGTTTTTCCAAAGTATCAGGATACAAAAAGCAGGTGAATAATTTTCCCCCAATGAAAACATTGATCTTATTTTCATTTCTTTCTTTAATAATTTTTACCGTTTCTTTTTGAGCAACGGTTATACCGAATGAAGTGGAACACAGTATAGAAAGAATAAAATATTTAGTTGGAGACATTCTATTTCGTTCTAATATTTAAACCGTTTTTCTCCGGCCATCACTTCCTGGGTTTTTGAATCAAATGTTGTTTTCAAACCTGTATGCACTGCAGCATTGGTCATAATGGTTGCTATAGAATGACTGTATCCTGCTTCTACAGAGGCGTTTGGTTGTTTACGACTTCGGATGCATTCCATCCAGTTGCGGACATGATTTGAAGTAAGTTGATCACCGCCGGTATTAGCAGAAGTAATTACCTGTTCCGCCTGCGATAAATTTGTTTCAGGCAACAAATTCGGTTGCATATTCATCTCATCAGCAAATCTTTTTGTAAGACCACCTGTCGGTGAAACTTTATTGGTAATAAGATTTAATTCGCCGCCATTGGAATAATAAATTTCCGCAGGGTTTTCATCCCCATTATGCATGCGTGATAAAAAAGTTACCTGGAAACCTGTGGTAACATCGTCTTCAGGACCGTAATCAAAAACGGCCGTCATGGTGTCCCAGTTTTTTCTTCCATCTTTCCACATATAAATTCCTCCATTGGCTACCACACTGCGGGGATGTTGCAGACCACTAAACCAATGAACGGTATCTATTTGATGGCTCATCCATTGACCGGGCAGCCCTGATGAGTAAGGCCAGAACAAACGAAACTCTAAATATTTTCTTGGATCAAAAGATTCATATGGCCGGTTTAATAAAAATCTTTTCCAGTCAGTATCTTCTTCTTTTAGCAAAGGTACCAGAGCTGGTCTCCGCCAGCGTCCGGGTTGATTTACATTCCAAGTTAATTCCACCATGGTTATGGGACCAAACTTTCCTGATTTTATAAAACTTTCGGCTGCCTGGTAATTTGCACCGCTTCTTCTTTGCGATCCGATTTGTACGATTCTGTCCGTTGCTTTGATCGCTTTCAATGCAGCACGGTTATCCTCCATTGTTTCGGCAAATGGTTTTTCAACATAAACATCGCATCCTGCCTTTACCGCTTCAATGGCATGTAGTGCATGTTGAAAATCGGCGGTACTGATAAATACTGCATCCACTAATTTTTTATCATACAGTTCCTCATTATTGCGGCAGGTGATTATATCATGTTGCATTTTTTCTTTCCAGACCGCGGCGCCTTCTTCTCTTCGCTTGCTCCAGATATCCGACACAGCAACAAGATCAAAATTTAATTCCTTATAATGATTCATGAAACAAGGGATATGAGTATTGCGATGCCGGTCAGAAAAGCCAACAACACCCACTCTTACCCTGTCGTTTGACCCGATGATACGATCATAACTTTGCGCAGTCCATCCAATCTTTGAAGCCACGATACCAGCCCCGGCAAAAGCTGCCTGTTTGATAAAATGTCGACGGGATTTTTTCATATTCTTAAATTGAATTAATGATGTGCTTGCTTTTAAAACTGTCTTCTAACTTATTGTGTTCTATTAATCATTTTTTTTGTGATATTCGTTTTATCTGTTCTAATTCCAGTTTTGCAAATCTGAATGAAAAATCATCGATTTCTTGCTGATTCAAATAGTCACCATATAATTTTTCCAGATTAAGTTCTCTTTCGTTAACGGCCTGTACTTTATATGTATAACTAGCGAAGGTTATTAACAATGACAAATATTGATCAAATACATTAGTTCCGGCTTTTTTAAATCCATGATGTCCGAAATTAACAGTTAATGTTCCGCCACTTGACAGATCCTCAATAAAATTATCTAATATTGTTTCAATCGTGTTTAGATTTTCGGTAATTAAACTTTTATTTGTTCCTCTAATACTTCCAATAAAATTGATATCAGTTTTTAAAAATAACTCTCCTAATTTATTAAGTCTGATTTCAATCAATTTCAATAATGAGATTAAAGAATTTTGAAAAGCATTCTTCACTGCATCTTTGGAGATTTGAGTATTAGGTTCTTTGTTTTGAGCAAGATTTCTTTTTAATAATTCTACTTCTTTATCAAAATCTTCCAGTTCCTCAATCTTTTCTCCTTTTAAGGCTTTCAAATATAATTCCTGCCAATACAAAGCTATTCCTGAAATATATTCAACAAAGAATTCAATATCTCCTATATCGGCCTTATTCAAAGCAGTCAGATAATTTTTTTTATTTGTGCTTTCAATTACTAATGGAGCAAATCCAGTTTTCATTAAAATATAATTCATAATTAGCCTGGCAGTACGTCCATTACTGTCATCAAAAGGATGTATTCTTACAAATCGGTAATGAAACAATGCCGCTAATTGTAAAGTATGTAACTCTTTTTTACTCTCTCCTTTTCTGTACCATTCAAGCAAATCACCCATTAAAGCAGGAGTTTCTTCTGGAGTAGCATAATTAAATATTTCTCCATTCTCAAGTCTTACAGAATTTGGATATTTTTTGTATTGTCCTGGCTCAATCAACCTTCTAGTAGTTTGTCCATCAGAGGTAATAGCTTCTTTATAAAATGGACGAACTAAGATAATCTCATTTATTTCTTTAATAAATTTTTCAGTCAATTGGTGTTCTTCATCCTGACTTTCTTCTTTTACTATTTTTAGTGCTGCATCATGAGCTTTCATTTCTTCCAATTCTCTAAGCGAGTAATCATCCGAGCCAATTTTATCAAACAATAACAATAATTGGGTATGACCATAGGTCAATGTATTTCCTTCAAGATGATTGGAATTATAGTCGAACTCTAGTCGAAATTTATTCCAGAAAGTTTGATCAGATTCAGGTTTTGCAGGTTTTAATTTATCAGACTCTTTTTTTAAGGAATCAATTTGTTGAAGTATCCGATTTATTTCCATTGCTTAAAATTAGACAATAGAAATTGGATGATTAAATTTTCCAATCCACAATTTTATTTTCCCATTCAGCTTTGTAAGGTGTTGTGATCTTAATATAATTATCAGTATATCCTTCCATCATCCCGGTTTTATTGTGAGCTTCAAATAGAACTTTACGTGTCTGGCCGGCATATTGCTCTGAAAAGTATTGCATTTTCATGTAAGAAAGATTGCGAAGAGTTTTATTTCTCTCATGCCGGACATGGATCGGAACAACAGGGTTGATCGATAATGCATGCGTATTGTCTCTTTCTGAGTAGGTAAACACATGCAGGTAAGAAACGTTCAATGAATGAAGAAAATCGAAGGTTTCTTTGAAATCCTGATCTGTTTCAGAAGGAAAACCAACGATCACATCCACACCAATACAGCCGTGTGGCATTAATGTTTTGATAAGATTTACACGGTCAGCATATAGCTCCCGTTTGTATCGCCTTTTCATCAGCCCGAGAACCCGGTTGCTGCCGCTTTGAAGAGGAATATGAAAATGAGGCATGAACTTGTTACTGCTGGCAACAAACCCGATGATGTCATTAGTAAGCAGGTTTGGTTCGATAGAAGAAATGCGATAACGCTGAACGTCTTCAACCTTGTCGAGCTCCTTTATCAGCTCAAAAAAATCTTCTTTTTTTTCTTTTGAAATATTCTCAGAATTATTTTTTCCAAAATCCCCGAGGTTAACCCCGGTAAGAACGATCTCTTTTATTCCATGCAAAGCAAGATGCTCAACATTCTTTATGATGGCGTCAATAGAATCACTGCGGCTTTTTCCCCTTGCTAATGGGATCGTACAAAAAGAACAATTGTAATCACAACCGTCCTGGACCTTTAAAAAAGTTCTTGTACGATCATAGATGGAATAGGATGAATGAAAACCGGACACATCTTCAATATCGCAACTGCAGATTTTTGCGGAATCACCCTTGCTTAATTCTTTTATATGTTTTGTGAGATTGAATTTTTCTGCGGCTCCCAGTACCAGGTCAACTCCCGGGATCTCCGAAATTTCTTTTGGTTTTAATTGTGCATAACAGCCTGTAATTACAACGAGGCTTTCGGGAGATTGTCGCTGAATACGGCGAACCAGTTGCCGGCATTCTTTATCAGCATTGCCAGTCACAGAGCAGGTATTTATAACATATACGTCGGCTAGTTCATCAAACTCTTTTTTTCTGAAGCCTTCACTTTCAAGCATTCTTGATAAAGTAGAAGTTTCTGAATAGTTGAGCTTACAACCCAGTGTATGAAAAGCTACTGTTCTTGCTTCAGCCATAGCGGACAAAGATAGGAATTAGAGAAAAGATAATAGAGAATAGTGAATAGATAAAAGTGGAAAGATGACAGTTGATATGTCCTATACGGAACGACTTGCGCGGAAAGTATCGCAGGGATTATTCATCTGTTGTTCACTTTTATCTTTTATCTATCCACTATCTTAGTAATTTGCATAAAAATTTTCATCAATGAAGAAATGGGGTATTAGCTTGCTGATGGCAGTTGCATCGATCGTTACCTTTTC
>JBIOGV010000195.1:0-6870 GCA_044448365.1 Chitinophagales bacterium | reverse complement strand
CCGGCACAAATAAAAGGGGCACCAGCCTGTATGCTTTTGCGCTATATTGATGATGTACCTCAACATCTTCATCGTACAGGGAAGATGTTTTCTTTGAAAAAAAATTCAGCAGGGGATGAATACCGAAACAAATAACGGGTACTGAAAAATTCCACCACCCTCCCACCAGGCTCCCAGCAAGTGCCAATACAGGAAGAAAAAGAAACCGGAGAAATAAATATGGGGACATAGAAATTATTTTACAGTTGAACAAATATTGTAAAGGCTGCATCCTTTCCTTTTCATTTCAGCGATATGGTCAATGAGTGAACCATTCAATGCGGAAAATAATTTTCGCTGGCAGAAAGGACAATTATGAATATCTCCGTCTGTATCTACATATAAATAATCTTTAGCCGAACCGGAACAACCAATTCTCCTGCTGTAGTGCCCGTGATAGGTTATTATGGGGTAAGAAGAATAAGCCGTTTCATAATTCAGCTTTTCAGAGAATTCTTCCAGCATTTTTTGGTGATGACCGGATAAGATAACATCATGGCCTGCATAGTGACCGACTGCTTTAGGTTCCAGTACCTGGATAAAAGAGGCTCCTGCATTTTTTGCAACTTCGGCATAGCGCATTAAATTTTCTGCACTGATAAATTGTTTGGTGGCACAAAGCGAAAAACAAACTGCGAGGCCCGCCTGACCTGCATATTGTGCTGCCTGCAATGCACGCTGATAAGACCCTTTTTTGCCGCGAAACTTATCATGGGCCTCCTCATCACAATTGTCGACGCTAATGGTGATGCCTCTGAGTCCATACTTTTTCAGCAGCCTGGCTTTTTCAGCTGTTAACTGGTAGCCTGTTGTATACAACCAGAAATCTGTTCCGGAAGAAACATTATCGAGTAAGAATAAAACATCATGAAAGCGGTTCAACGGTTCACCACCGCTCAATTGAACCTGTGAAACACCCAACTGCTGAAAGCGACGAATGATCAATAAGAGATCTTCTTTTGAAAGCACTTCAGGTTTATTCAGGTTTTCCCATTCGCAACAGTGCTCACATTGGAAGCCGCATTTTTTTGTGATAGCAAAAACAACGGTGTTCAAACTTATGTGTTGATCATCATCAGCCCTGTTAAATAAATGTGTTACATAGCGATCAAAAGCTTTTGAGGGCCACGCCGGCGTATTGTAATTCACAAAATACCGGTCATGGATAACCGAATATTTTACCGGTGGATGCTGGTTACGATATTGATCACGTAAATTTTTTAATTGCTTTAATCTTTGAAAAGCTGTAAAAGGGTTTCTGAATTTTTTTAGTGCAACTATAAAAATAGTATTCCACATCATCCATTTAATAAATTTTTGCCGGGCTCCTGATATCATTTTTGGCAGCAGGGCTGAAGTCATTATCTTAAATGCCGGTAGTGACTGAATGGCTTGCTTTTCGGGCGATGTGGTTGCAGTTAATTGCATAGAAGTTTGTTTATGAGTACTAAAAATTTTATGGATACGAAGTCGAACACTTAGTTAATTGAAAAGCATCATTATTTCTGATAGCAAGCTAACATCTCAAAAAGGTCGTTCATAATTGAATTTTGCAATCAGCTATTATGATTTGGCAATTATTACTAGTGACATCAATAAAAAAAGGTAACGGCTTGCAAAAAATCATTTCTTCAAAAAAGGGAGTAGATCAAATTGCAGTTGTTGCAAAACCAGCCAGGGAAACGAACTAAAAAACGAGGGTATCGTTTTAGCAGTTAAATACAAGTTACATTTTTTAAAGAAACTAAAACGATCGGATCACCGCTCCGGGATAACCCGGAACAAAAGATCCGGATAGATTATTTTACCGATAGAATTATCTGAACCGAAGCCTGTAAGCCAGCGAGGCTCGAAAATAAAAATTGTCATTCTTATAATCAGTCTTGTTGTCCAGAACCTTTCCTTTAAAGCCATAACGATATCTGCGAAGAATGGTATAACCGGCTTCTGCCGATAAAACTATTTTTTTTAAAAGATGGCTGTCTGCATAGACCCCAAGCTGGTTATCGTCAATTCTCAGATAGTTTTTCCCGGAACAATCACCGGTAAAACAGGAATCAATGGTTTGCAGTCTGTTCGAGTTGGTTAATGCTCTGAATGAGATCCCGTAATAAAATTTTGGATTCACTTTGTGTTCGAAGGCAATACTGCCGGGTAAAACGCCGAAGAGATTATTTTTTGAATTTATTTGCCAGTCAATACCAACAAGCGGAATAAAATAATTTCCAAAAAATTCTTTGTTGTAATAGAGGCCGATCTTTAATGATAAGAACTGATTTTTTCTATAGGTGGATAGAATAACTCCTCCATACTGCCAGGTGCTTGTCAATTTTTTTTCTGTCTCTTTATTTTGACGTACTGCGAAACCTGATAAAAGATCCCAGCTCTTAAAAATATTTTTCTTCAGGAAACCCAGCAGCAAGCCCTGGCTGATTACGTGAAAATCGGTTGCTGCAACCTTTCCCTGGTTATCATTAAAAAATGGGTTTATAAGGAAAGCATCACCATTTTTTTTCAGTTCAACCGGCAAATTGAGCTCAATGTTGAAGAAGTTTGATTTTAACGGGTTTGTTTTATTATTGAATCCCGGTTCCGGTGAATAGCTGTAATTAATTTTTGCGATATCGAGATAGGGCTGTGCAGACAAGACAGATGATATATCAATGCAAAAAAACAGGATCATTCTTTTCATATTGTTGCTTTATTGAGGTCGGGAAAATAAATACTGCAATTTTGCCAGAAGGCCTTTAATGCCTGTGAGCTTTTTAGAAAGATGTATATATTCATGTAATAAAATTTTTAAAGGGTTGTGTGTGTCAATATTATGTGTGATGCCATACACGGGCTCAGTTATTTCTCTTGCATAAGTTCCGAAAAGATGATCATAAATCATGAGAAGGCCACCAAGATTTTTATCAATATACCCGGCATTGCTGCCATGGTGAACGCGATGATTGGATGGAGTATTGAAAATCAAATCCAGTACTCCAAGTTTTCCAACGTATTCTGTATGAATTAAAAAATTGTGAATAGCTGTGATCGATTCAAAGAATAAAATCATTTCCGGGGGAATACCGAGTAAGCACAATGGCGACCAGAAAATAAACCGGTAAAAGAGGTGGAAACCATTGACACGCCACCCTATTGAAAGATTAAAATGTACAGAAGAATGATGAGCTACATGTGCTGCCCATAATATCCGGGTCTTGTGCCCAAGCCGGTGATATATATAGTGAACCAGATCACAACTTAAAAAACCGGCTATCCATAGCCAGATACTTAACCCGGGTGTAAAGAAAGAAAAACTAAATATAAATGTGTACACACTTAATGCAAAGCCTTTTTCAGCGATACCAACAAGCAGGGTAAGTAAGCCAAGTGTGAAATTAGCCATTGTATCCTTTAGTAATTTTTTGTCTGGCCGGTACAACAATTTTACCAGGAATTCTACAAAAAATGCACCCAGGACCAACACCATCCCTATCTTGTCATTATTAAACATCCGTGATTATTTTAAAGGGGGAAATAGTTTTATAAATAGTCACCATGAGTTTTCAAATAGAAGATTAATGTTTATGTCTTTGAGTGTCGCTTAATTTTTCATCGATCAAAGAAGAGATGGAACATCCCTGCTTTTCTTTTTTGTAATAAAATGCAAGAATCCTTTCAGATATTTCTTTATTTTTCTTAGGTGTGGTTCCGAAAATACCGTCCCACCAGGCTGCACTTATTCCAAAACAGGTATCAGGTTCTTTGCAATGGTGCACTACGTGATACCGCACAAGCCTGGGAAAGACCTTCTTTGTCCATTTCTGATGAAGAAAATAATGCATCAAAAAAAACCAAAAGAATCCTGTCCACAAACCCGCGATGAACATGATATGCGGGTTTAGCCATATTGACAGGCTAATCAGGGCAAGGTCTATGAGTAGCATCATGCTGCGGTGCGTTGCTGAAACATATATGTCGGTAGGATGGGTGTGGTGGTGATGATGTCTGTGAACAATAGAATTATTCTCTACTCCTTTTGCGTGATTCCAGAACCTGTGTAATATATATTCGACAAAAGTCCAGATGAACCACCCAAGGAAAAATAAGAAAAAGGGAAGAGTGTAGCCGAGAAAAGCGGCGAATTCAATTGTGCAGTACACCACGGGGGCTACAATCAGGAAGAAAACAGCAAAACATTTTAGCTGTTGGAATGATTGATCTTTTTTGAAGATAGAGGTAAGTTTCATAACAAAAGTTTAAGCGGCTATTGGGGAATCTTTTGAAATAACATCATGCGATTGTTCTATAGATTTCAGGTCTTTCATTATTTTGTCTGTAAAAATATTTTTCAGGAAGGCTGGCAATAGTTTATCGAGGAGTGTAGTGACCCGGTTTATTGTTCCCGGGATGATAACTTCTTTTCCTTTCAGCATTTTTTCGATAACAATGCGTGCCGCCTCTTCGGGATTTAGAATGGACAGGCGTGAAAAAAAATTGCCGGTTCTGTTGAGTAAAGAAACCCGGAAGTTTGTATTCATTCCCCCGGGGCAGGCAACACTTACTGATATATTTTCCTGCTTTAATTCACGGCGCAGGCTTTTTGAAAAAAAATAAATAAACGATTTGGTTGCACCGTAAACCTGTTTTTTAGGCAAATAAAAAAAACTGCAAAGGCTTCCGATATTCAAAATACGGGAAGGACTATATTTTTTTAATTCAGGTATGAACAGGCTGGTGAGCAAGGTGGTAGCCAGTACATTTAGCCTGATTTGCTGCTTAAAAAATTCCGGTGAAGTGTTGATAAAAGTTTGGGTATTGCCGATCCCTGCGTTATTAATAAGTGTGTTTACCTGTAAACGCATGTCAAGAATTTGCAAATGCAGATCATAACAATCACTTTCTTTTGTAAGATCTTTTTCAAAGGTTCTTACCTCGACTGAAAAGTTTTTTCTGATGAACCTTGCAAGATTCCGAAGCTCTGGTCCCGGAAGGGCAACTAATGCCAAATTCATATTTCTCCTGGCACATTCGATTGCCAATGCTTTTCCAAATCCGTCACCGGCGCCGGTTATCAGTGTATAAAATTTATCTTGATTCATAGCTTTGTTTTAAATAGTGAATGGTTTCAGCAATTCCTTTTTTGAATGGAGTGATCTTGTAATTCAATTCTTCGATGGCTTTATTGCAACTGAACGCTGCATTCGTGTAATAGCGGTTAATAGTAACAGGTGTAAAGGCGGGTTGTTTTTTTGTAAGATAAAACCTGATCATTTGCATAACAGCCGCGGCCTGCAGCAAAATTTTAGGAATAGAAATAGCCCGGCTTGCGGGCATTTGTTCCCGTATGACCTGTACCAACTGCCGGTAAGAAATATTTTCACCGCCAAGAATGTATCGTTCTCCTGCTTTTCCATATTTCATGGCGAGGATGTGTCCTTCTACAACATCATCAACATAACTGTAGTTGCCAACTACATCCGGACAGTTCGGAACCGGTACAGGCCTTCCTTTCATCGAAGCTTTCAACAACCTTGTAAAAGCATTACTGAACGTGTCATTGCCCGGTCCGTATACCCTCGACGGATTTACGATGAGTGCCTGTAAACCCTTTGCTGCATATTCAAGAACAAGTTTTTCCGCCATGCATTTTGAAAGGTCGTAGTCGTTGCTGAAACCAATTGTTCTCGGATCATTCTCTGATAATGGTTCCTTAATGGAGTTTCCAAAAACCGCTGTACTCGAGGTATAGACCAGTTTAGAAATATTTTTCTCCACTGCAGCATCTAAAATGTTTTTTGTGCCATCTACATTTGTTTTATAAAAAATATCAGATGGCTTCGCCCAAAGTTTCGCAAAGGCAGCCACATGATAGACCTGTTCACATCCTTCCATCGCGACCTTTATGGAATTAATATCATTTAGATCGCCTTTAAATAATTTTATGTTTGGGTGATGCAGGTTTTTTGCTTCACACGGATTTCTGACAAGTGCATGAACCATATAGTTTGAATCAGCCAGTTTTTTTGCGAGCACATTGCCGATATAGCCAGTGCCGCCTGTGATAAAGATTTTCATAGCGCTGTTTGTTTTTGTGGTGAAATAAATTGCTGTAATGCGGGCCATTCATTGATGATTCCTATTTGAATATGAAAAATGATCGCTGGCCAGATCGATTGCCACCAAATGGTAAACACACATAGAAGAATCCCAAGTGGTATGCAACCGATGATCTCTTTTTTGCTCTTACTCATATGCAGCAATGCATACAACAGGACATTTATTGAAATACCGAAACCAACTCCAAACAAATCACAAAGGCTTATCAATAGCAAGCCCCGGAAAAACCATTCATAAACAATGAGGAAAGCGGATCTGAAACAAGCATATGAAATGACTTTATAAGTTGCTAATGATGCTGCGTTTTTGTTTTCCCTGAAGTTCTCATTGAATTTTTTCCACGGGAAAAAACCAATGGCACCAAAAACGATGAGAAAGGCAGCAGCCTGGGGTATATTTATTTTTTCAGGAAAGGACAAAAGAAAGACCGGTTGCTGCCCGAGGAACATTGAAGGAAAGAACATGACAAGGATCCCTGCTATATGCAGATAATTCAACGGTCCTAAATTGTTTGGCTGCATTTTATCATAATGCACTATGCCAGGTTTTAATTTACTGATCACCAAACTCATTAACACCAAAGCCAGGTATGCAGATCCAAGAATTAATATTACTGAAATGTTTCTCATGTTTAATTCATTAAGATGATGTTTGCGGAATAAAGACTGTGATGCACTTCGATCTGGTTCAACACTCCATCTTTATAATAATAGTAGTTGTAGT
>JBIOGV010000194.1:0-6954 GCA_044448365.1 Chitinophagales bacterium | reverse complement strand
CCGTGTTATTCTTGAAATCCCTTTTAACAGCCAGGAAAAACTTTTTGCAAAACGTGGGAAATTATTAGGTTTTCCGGAAGAGCCATTTGGCGTGCTCGTTACCTTTTGGGCAAGTATTGAAAGAGGTTTCAATGCGTTTAAGCAGAATACTTCGAAATATGTACAAAGAATTAAATGCCCGGTACTGATGCTGTATGGCGCTTTAGATAAAATCGTATCACCTGCAGAAACGAATTCTATTTTTGAACATGTCGCGTCACCTGACAAGAAACTGGTAGAGTTTGAAAATGCAGATCATGAGTTTCTTTTAAACAAAGATCAGCTGAAATGGAGACGGGAAATTTCTCTTTTTCTTAAGTAAGTTTATTTTCGGATTGTAACTCTCGTGCCGACCGGCAAATAACTATACAGATCTTCAACATCCTTATTCTTCATGGAAATGCATCCCATAGTCCAGTTCTTATAACGATCAATAATATAATCATCATGAGGCCAGGTGCCATGTATGCCCACTCCGCCTCCAATTCTTGCGTTCGCCGGTATTTCACCCCCGAGTTTTCGTAACCTGAATTTTTCGTAACTCTCCCTTGTGGGATAATCAAGAGCCATGAACCGATCCCATTTATTATGGACCTTTTTTGAAATAATGTGAAATTCTCCTTCGGGGGTACATCGGTCACCCTCCATTTTTTTATCGGCTAAGCTATTGTTACCAAATACGACCGGGTAGGTGGCGTACCAGCCTTTCTCATCATACACATTTAATTCATAGTTTGATTTATCAATAATGATATAAACGGTTCCTATGGGAAGAATTCTCGCGTTTCCTGCAACCACCCTCTTTTTTGTCTCTGTTGAAAATTTATTGGCAGCGCCGGTGCCGGTATTATTGAAAAGCATACTGGTTCCAAATAACACAGAAGTGAGGATGAGGGGTAGTTTCATAAGTTATATCCTTTGACCGTCACAATAGCAACGCAATAATTTCAGATTTTATTTTTTAGGTAAAAATCTTTAACGATGTTTTCAAAACTAAAAAAAACAATGATCAATTGTTAGCCTGAAGGCGAGTTTCACAAAAGATTGAGCAAAATTTCTTAACAAAAGGGATCTGTAAATAAAAAAACCGGCATCATTTACGATGCCGGTGCTGCAAATTTTACATGAGAAAACTCCTTTACCAGTTTGAAATGCGAAAGCCTACAGTATATGGTGTTTGGTCCAATCCTTTTTCCCACATACTTTTTGTAGCATAACTTCCATATAATTTCACCGGGCCGAGTAATAGTTCACCTACATAGGACAGTTTCCATTTTCTGAGGTCAAAATCATCATGTGTTTTGCTTACATGGCCGCCTTCTTTTATTTTTTGCCTTGAACTATACAAATATCCTCCGCTGACTCCTGCGCTGATCCCAAATCCCTTTTCATGGTGTGGAGTAAAATTAAAGTTGAGCATTATCGGGGCAGTGAGATAATCCGCAGCCAGTTTATTCTTATGGAGACCGGCATAATTGGGATCAGTAATGATCATAGTTGGATTTTTGAGCATGTGCACACGTTCATCATCAAAAAAATAATTATTCAGTTCAAGCCCTAATCCATACTTTAAGTTGACTACATGTTCAATTACATTCAACCTTTGCATAAAAAACCAAATGTTCACATTCCTTGATTTCCAGTTTCTCAATTTAAAGGTTTCATCAGTACTTGTGGGAGCAAAGCTTTGGGCAGCTGCTGAGGAATAATTCGTCTGATCATTGAAATTTGAAAAGCCGAGATCAAGTATCCACCAGTTGGTGCTTACATTGGATGGCTTGTTGTATTTACGATGCCATGTAGAATCGTTATTGTTCCTGTTTCTGACAATTTCCCTGCCTCCGCCACTTTTTCTAATTATGATCATACCTCCTACTTTGATCGTATCTGGTACATTATTCTGTTTGCCGGTTGTGTCAGACTGAGCAAAACCCATCATTGCAGCGCATACCATCATACCAAGGGTCAAAATCCTTTTCATAGTTGTGTTTTTTGTTTGACTTTATTTTAGATTAATTGCCATTCCACCGATCAGCACTTTATTATCATCATTGGCCGGGTTGATGTTTGTAGTGCGCTCAATAAAACGTGTGGCTTTCCGGAAAAATCCACGAAACTTTTTATTTTCAGTGTTGCTGGCATATTGTACACCATTATCAGATGTATTACTATTATCAGGCGTTTGAAGAGAAGAATTTGTTACAGCAGGCGTATTAAAATTTTCTTTATGCATTTTATCACTCACAGCAACAGCATCACTCATCTGTGAGTGTGAAGTTTTTTCAGTTACCTCACTTGCAATTGTTTGAACTTTTTCTGTTTCATTATTAACAGGTAAATTATTTGCTAATTGCTGAATATTTTCTTGTGTTTCTTGTACGTTTTTCCTTTGTTTAGTTTCCTTATTCTCTTTGTTTGCTTTTTTATGTATAGGAGTTGTAACAGGTAGTTGTTGTTCGTTTGTAACAACCGCAGTATTTTGTTCCTGTTTATTCATAGTGACCGACTTCACAGAATCTGGTGACTGCCTGCCTTTATTTCCCGCAATTTCACCTGGAGTTCTTTTAATATTTTCTTTACGTAAAACCGAAAACAGCGTAATGCCTGCCGCAATGATCAAAATAGCTGCCACCGCCACCCTCCACCATTGCATACTGATTACTCCAACCCTTTCTTTCCTGTATAAAACTTCTTTATTGGCAAAAACAATTTTAACAGGTTGTAACCTCGTTTGTTGAAAGATCTCGAACTCCTGGTGAACCTGCGGATGTGCTGCTGCAAATTTTTCAACTGCTCCCTTTTCTTCTTCGGTCAATTCATCATCTACATACAAAACCAGCCATTCTTCATAATTATTCAGGTTGATAAAGGAATCATTTTCATTCCTCATCAATGCATCTTTTTTATCAAATACAACGGAATGATCAGGAACCAGTTTTGATTGCTGAAGCATCAGGAACTCTTCTTCAAGATCTGGATTCTCTTTCACAAACTCATCAACCTGCTTTTTTTGCTCAACGGTTAATTCGTTGTCAATGTAAAGCAGGAAATACTCTTCGTAATTATGGCGATCAATCTTCATATGACATTCTCCGGTTTCACTAAATAATTTTTCAACTGCACTCTTGCCCTGTGTAAATAAACCTTCACCTGGCTTTCATTCAACCCGGTTATTTTGCCGATCTCTTCGTAGCTGTATCCTTCATAATCTTTTAGCATCACGAGACTCCGTTGCGTTTCACCCAGGCGGCTCAGTGCCTCTTCCAGAACTTTTTTAGCATTATGTGCCTGGTAGTTGGATACCCTGGTCTCATCATTGAACTCTTCCTTCAGTTGTATCCTTTTTATTTTCCGCAAATGATCGATCATCTGGTGGTAAGCAACAGTAAACAGATACGATTTACTTTTTTCAGGATCAATGCCCTCGCGGTTACGCCACATTTTTTCAAAAGCGCTTTGCACCACATCCCGTGCATCTTCTTCATGACGAAGATTCTTCACGATAAAGCGGTACACATTATCTGCATACTCGTTTACACATGAATTGTATTCTTTTTCTGTCATAAACAGCCGATATAAAGCCAAAATTAACTTTTAAAGCCGCAATTATCAGTAATACGGGTAAACTGAACTAAATGTTACAGTAGCTGACCAATTTTGTTCGGGGTGAATTCCTGCCATGCAGTTGTATAGTTTAGTTGACAAGGTGCATCACCGGGCTTCAAAAACATGCCTGCAGGCGATTTCTAATCAGGAATTTAGTTCGATATAGAAATAAGCTGACGGGAAAAACTCTCAAGCATCAGATCATCATCCTGGATCTTACACTTTTTCTGGCAACATTCATCGATCGATTCTTTTGAAGCCGGGTGCTTGCTGGTTGAGAAAGAATAAAGAAATAAAAACGCAAGTAAAGCAACTATTGCTAAGACGGCAGAACGTAAAATAATTCCCCTTTTCATCGATGTTGGTTTCTTTGGTTTGACGAAGGTAGTATCGGATATGTTACACCCAGGTTAATAGTTGTTGGTTTCTTATTGCTGGTTACTGGCAAATTAATCGTGCCCGGCCTAAACAGAAACTAACTGTGCACCGGGTAATGTGCAATCAGCAACCAGCTATCTTTGCTTTTCAATTCCAGAAATTATGAACGAAAATTTCGTAAAACGAATCGGAAAAGAAATAAAGGAAATAAAATCTGCCGGGCTTTACAAATCTGAACGAATTATTTCAGGTCCCCAGGGTGCAGAGATCGTTGTAAATGGCAAAACTGTTTTAAATTTTTGTGCCAATAACTACCTGGGGCTATCTTCTCACCCTAAAATAATTGAAGCTGCACATAAGGCCATCGAATCTCATGGATATGGAATGAGCAGTGTTCGTTTTATCTGCGGCACACAGGATATACATAAAGAACTGGAGCGCAAACTTGCCAAATTCCTGGGAACAGAAGATACTATTTTATATGCCGCTTGTTTTGACGCAAATGGTGGCGTATTTGAACCACTCTTAAACGAGGAAGATGCTATTATTTCTGATGCTTTAAATCATGCTTCCATTATTGATGGAGTTCGTTTATGCAAAGCACAGCGCTTTCGGTATGAACATAACAATATGAATGATCTTGAGGAAAAACTAAAAGAAACATTGAATTGCCGCAACCGGATCATTGTAACAGATGGCGTGTTTAGCATGGATGGAACGATTGCGCAACTGGATAAGATTTGTGATCTCGCAGATAAATATGGTGCGATTGTAATGATTGACGAATGTCATGCATCAGGGTTTATGGGAAAAACAGGCCGTGGCACGCATGAATATCGGGGAGTAATGGGGAGAATAGATATCATCTCTGGTACTTTAGGTAAGGCTTTAGGAGGCGCAAGCGGTGGTTTTACGAGTGGGAGAAAAGAAATTATTGATCTTCTCAGGCAGCGTTCGAGACCTTACCTGTTCAGCAATACCCTGGCTCCATCGATCACAGGCGCCTCTATCGCAGTATTAAATATGTTGAGCGAAACAACAGAGCTAAGGGATAAACTTGAGAGCAATACAAAATATTTCAGAAACAAGATGACGGAGTCAGGGTTTGATATTAAGCCCGGTGATCACCCAATCGTGCCAATTATGTTGTATGATGCTGTAGTGGCCCAAAACTTTGCTTCAAAACTTTTAGATGAAGGAATTTACGTTATAGGGTTTTTCTTCCCGGTTGTACCAAAAGGACTGGCTCGTATCCGCGTACAATTAAGCGCAGCTCATGAGCTGCATCATTTGGATAAAGCAATTACTGCCTTTACTAAAATTGGAAAGGAATTGAAAGTTTTGAAATAAATATTGATCTGATAAATTGAACAGGCAATCTGCCCTCTTCAATCAATTTGTTTTCAAATTTAGATTCTGCGCGGTCTGTTTTACTGCATCCAAACCGGTCTTTTCTCCTTTCACGGTCACCAATAACCTGTCCGAGGCAACGTAGGTGAGTTCATACGAATCATTGCCTTTTTCATAGCTCTCGACAGCTTTTTGTCCATTAAAATCAACGCTTTTTGTATAGCCATTATCCGTTTCTGACTGCATATTCATTTTGGTCCAGTAGCTCAATGAATAAACGCCTGCACCCGCCTCGCCTGCACAATCAAAAATGCTGAGGTTGATTTGTTTTTCACTGCTGCTATCTTTATAGGTAGCTTCAGCAGAAGCGAAGCCCATCATACTATTTGCATTAAAGCTGGAACGCTTCATTCCCATGATTTCTTCCGGCAGCATGGTTTTTAACTGATCCGTACTAAGAGGAGTAAGTTTTTTTAACTCATCCATTTTCTTTTGCATGTCACTTGTTGCAGCCGTAACGCTACTCATGTCCACTGACACCTTACTCTTACCATCATCACTGGTAATTGTCAATGGTTTTGGTTTGTTGTTATTGCAGGAAGCCAGGAAGATTCCCATTGTAAGCAGGGATAAGATAGTTGATTTCATATAAGCTGTTTTTTGTTGTTGTGGTCCGATATTCTTATAAATGTATCAAAATATATGATAGTACCGACGCTATTAGAGATCACCCATAAATATAGGATAGGAAAACTACGTAAGACTATGAAAAATAATAAATCTGTCTTATTTTCGTTTTTCCTCTGATGAACCAATTTTACCGATCCCTCCTTTGATGACCATTTTTAGTCTACACTATCAAACTATTTTTAATGAAAAAGATTATTCTTTCCCTTATAATCGGGATTATTATGACATCTGTGGTATCATCATGTACAAGCATGAAAAAAGATTGCCAGGGCAGAAAACATTATCGATTAAATAATGGGATTTATCTCTGAACACTGATTATGGCCAAAGAAGAATCCCGCCTTGCGGGATTTCTTATTTTTTAGAAAAGAACATCTTCACGCCAAGACCTAATAATATCAATCCCGTAATCCTTTCCTGCCAATTCCAGAACAGAGTATTTTTTTGCAAAATATTCCTGAACATGCCTGTAAGAACAGCTACTGTTATTAATACGAGTGTTCCCTGGAGATCAAACCACAGTCCTAAAAAGGAAATTTGTTCCTTCAAATGAGGTGATTGCGGATTAATAAATTGAGGTAAAAACGATAAAAAAAAGATCGCCACTTTTGGATTTAAAATATTGGTCAGCATTCCCTGGAAGAAAATTTTCCGATTCGCCATTAAGGGTAAACTAATCGTTTCTGGTTTTATTTTTTTATAAAGGATTGCCCGAATGCCGAGGTAAACAAGATAAGCCGCCCCGGCATATTTTATTATGGAAAAAAGCAAAACTGATTCTTCAATGATCCTGGACAGGCCAAACACAGCCGCTGTGATATGAAACAAACAACCTGTAAAAACTCCTAACGCTGAAAATATTCCTCCTTTTGTCCCCTGAGACAAGCTTCT
>JBIOGV010000193.1:0-7002 GCA_044448365.1 Chitinophagales bacterium | reverse complement strand
TAATAACTCCTTCGTCAGTAACATAGATGTTTCCAATATTGTCAATTGTAATATGCTCCACTTGCCGGAAGGAAGCAGTATTGCGGTCACCATCCTTTATAACTGAATTTCTCTCATTGCCCGCAATCGTCGTAACAACTCCGTCTGCAGCTATTTTTCTTATACAGTTATAATCGGCAGCATATATATTATCGGCTTTATCAATAGTTATTCCATGCAGGCCATCAAACAGGGCCTCGGTGCCCTTGCCATCTTTATGGGCATTTTCGTCTGGTTTTCCCGCAAAAACAATGGCTTTTTTGTCAGGAGTAATTTTTACCAGCTTCCTGTTATGGCTTGCAAATACATTTTCTTTACTATCCACTACAATGCCCTGGTACGATTCGAAAGGCAGGGAGTTTTGGGCAATTACTAAAATATTCGATAAAAAGAAACAAGCGAAAAGAGTAATAGGGATAAATATTTTTTTCATGACGCGTTGTTTATTTATCGATCATTTCTTTTAATTTTTCTACCGGAAAATTTTCTTCGATCTGTTTTTTAAAAGTATATCCCGACACATTTTTTTCCCATCTCCATTCCAACACAATAAACTGCGGCGAGTAGCTGGGTAATTTCATATTGAAATAGGCGGGATTGAAACAAGCCAGTGTCTGCCCTCCGTTTTGTACAGTTGAAAAACTTCCTGTAAAATCATTCATCATTTTTCTTTCAATGACAGCGGGTTGCTGCAGGAGCGCCGTATTTTGTTTGACATATTTATCAATAACAATGATCTTGTCATCAAATAGTTTATTCGATTCTGCAATTTTGGTTTCTTTTGTTTTTTCAAAATCGTCCAGGTTTTTTTGCATTCCCGCTATTATTGTTTTTTTGGCGTCTTCTTTCAGGTTTTTATTATTCTGTATTTCGATGATCCCTTTTTTCATGCCTTCTTCGTATTTAGCATAATAATCAAGCGCCTCCTTTTTCTGTGCTTCCCATGCCTCCCGTACAGCTCTTAAATATTCTTCCTGTGTAATGGGTTTCCATAGGGGTTCATGGTTATGATCATGCGTTAAAAGAATACAATAGCTTTCGTCTTCATGAGCTGAGTTTTGATATAAAGTATAACCTTTCCAGATTCCTTTTTCCGGAGGCAGAATATAAACATTGTTTCCATTTACCTTGATGGTAAGCAGATCATATTGATCAGAGACCCACCAGCCGAAACTATTTACAAATGCATAGCCCCAGATACCTGTTTCGCCAGATAACATTATTTTATGCTGTTGTTGGTCACAATACCACGGCGGGTACATTGAAAAAAACTGGTAAGGAACGGGACCATCTTTTATTAAAGGATCTCTTTCCATAGTGCGATACCATTTTGCCTGCGTTCCGGCCGGATGGGGATTAGCCTCCTGATAAAAGCTGCTTATTTTATCAATACGGCTCAGTATCTGCGACAGATTTTTATCCGCATGCATATTGGCATCAGTTCCTTTCTTCCATGTGCCCTTGATCTTCATAATGACATCATCATTGCAGGGCTGTCCATCGGATCCTGCGGGCTGTGCAAAGACTGTTTTTACAATAAGCAGTATAAAAAAAAGGGGTATTATTTTTTTCATGATTTTTTTGCTGTCTTAGCTGCAACAGTTCTCAACGTTTCATTAATTGTGCAACCACCTCTTTTAACTCTTCAATTCATTTTCATAATTCTTTAATTGGCTCCACCATTGCCGGAAGAAGTTTTGTTTAATCCACTGGTTTATCATACCAAAGCTGGTCATCCGGTACTTTCATTATTAATAATGCCGGACTCGAGGTGGTTTCTTCTTCTTAACCGGGATCGTATCAATTGGTTTGGTTATGATTTTTGGATTAGTTGTGTCAACAATAATATTTGATTTTCCGAAAGCATTGGTGGGGTCAATAACGATATTGTAGGCAGCAAAAATGTCTAATGCCTTACCGTTGGTATTGTATAAATACCATTTGCTGACAGCAGGATCATATTTGAATGTAACGGGGTATAAATTTGTTCCGTTGCCATTTGCGATATAACGAAAATTAGCATTTGGGTTACCATTGAGGTTGATGTGGTCTATATAGGAAGTATATATTGTTTGAGTGGTTCCGGGTTGGTAAACCTGGTGGACAAATTGATAATTCGGGTCTGGGTTTGCAAAATACACAACATCGAATTGTTCCCCATAATTCATTGTTTTGGCATCCTGGTAATTGACATTCCAGACCCATTGTCCATCTACTTTTTTCCACCAAACTCCGAGGAGACGTGAATTTGCATTTGATGATGTCGCCAGTAAGATGGCCTTGTCATCAAGGGGTGGAGAATAAATCAATGCACAGGCAGAATTACATTCCCTGCTACCTGTGGTCCGGGTGAGAGGACCACCGGTATTGCCACTATTGTTGCAGGTAAGAGTGAAATGTTGTTGTGCATAGCTGCTCACTGCAGTTGTAACAATCGAAGCAAACAACAACATTTTTTGAGAAATAGATTTTGATGTCATACATTTTTTAATTGTCGAAGTGCTTTACGTATAATTATTATAATGTTTCTTTTCGTTTTAAGACGGAAAAACTTCAATTTTTAACTGTAAATCATGAGGAGCAGCAAGAATTTCACCGCGCGTGTTATTATCCCGGTTTATGGTAGCATAAATAGTATAAGTGCCTGCTGACAAATATAGGTTGTTGTCACCCAAACGGGTACCGGATACTGTTTCGATCTCGCCATTCCTGATTACATAATAGATTTTTAAGCCAATATCAGGAGTGGAATAAGAGGTTGCCTGGTTTCTTATCTCTATTGTGATAAATCCGTATGAATCACCGCAGGTCGCACAACTGGTCGCTTTAATATTACCCGTAAACGTGACAGCGACTGCTGATTCCTGATCAAGAGTGAAGGTAGAACCAGCCAGACCTTTAATATCAAGGGAATTAACATTAGCGTTTTGAAAGTTAGTATTCCCAAGACTGGATAAAAAGAATACGTATGGTTTTCTGACCCATGTGGCAGCATTTTCAGGACCATTGGATTGCAGCACCTGTCCTTCTTTCCCGTTGTTTCCATTTACCGCTAATGCGCCATTACCATTTACAGCAAACCGTTCATTGAAAGTGCCCGCTGCATCATACCCTATGGCTACATCAGCATTTGGGTTATCAGAAAAAATCTGCAACCGGTTACCGGCTACTCCAAAACCCACATCACCGGTAGCGCCGGGATACAAACTGATTTTTTTACCAAGAGACGGTGAAAATCCTAAAGGCGCTGTTGGATTTTTCCATGCTATACCCACAAATCCCTGGTTTGAACTATAGAGATTGGCTCCATTTACTGACCACCCTGATGCTCCATTGTTGGTATTGTTTGCAGGGCAACAGGTACTGTCATTACCCGGCACCCAGGCTGTGCCGTTCCATTTTAAAACTTGCCCGACCACAGGAGTTGTACTGGTTGAAATATTTTTGATACCACTCACCGTCACTAAGGAATCCTGCCGGGGAATGGTTTTAGCACTTCCGGGCCCGCCAATTATTGCAATATTATATTTACATGCTGTGGGCACCTTCGTATTGTCCTTGTTGAAAATGCACCATCGACCCTTCTTCGTAACGTAGTCAATTTCTACATCAGTCAGGTTATAAAAGCTTCCGGGTGTGGCAGTCACATTTTGAATGAACTTAAATTGAGCATTCGGATTACCGTTAAGGCCAGCATGATCAATAACAGAGCCGTCTCTTACGAGCAGATAATTGGTTATTGTATCTACAAACTGGTCGGTGTTCGGATGTGCATAATACTCTACAATGAACTGAGCCGAATTTTGAATGTTTTGGTTACCCATATTGATAAAACACCATTTAAGAGAATTATTAAGATTGTAACCGACCGAGAGGGTTGAGGGGTTTGGGTTCACACCATTTTGCAGGACCGGCGTCACTGATGAAATAATGGCATTTGGGTTATTATTGAGCTCCGGGGCATCGATAAATACGCAGTCGCCGTTGCAACCAACATTGACGGGGGAGTTGCTGCCAGCAGCATGGGCCACGGCGGTAATGGTAATCGTTTGTTGTGCATAGTTGCTTGTTGAGATAATTATCATCAAAGCAAGCAAAAACATTTTTTGAAAGAAGAATTCTTTTTTCATTTATCTGATATTTTATTTTATCACCTTATTATTCCCGCCGGTATCAATAACAATATTGTACGCAATGCCTAACCCTAATTCCCTATGGTTGGTATTGAACAGGTACCATTTGCCAACAGCGGCATTATATTGAAATTTGACCTCGTACATGTTCGTTCCGTTGCCGTTTACAATGTACTGGAACCGGGCTTTTGGGTTGCCATTGAGGCCAGCATGATTAATATAGGAGGTATCTATTTTATGATAGTTCAGATTATTTTGATGAACATAGTGTACAAATTGATTGCTGTCGGGTTTTGAAAAATACTGCACATTGAATTTACTGCCTTCGTTCATCAGCTTTGCGTCAAGATTGATAATGCTCCATCTCCAGTTTCCATTTACTTTGGTATAATAAACTCCGACAGGATGTGGATTGATATCCCCGGTTAATGGCGTTACCAATATGATGGCCGCGGAATTGCCATTGAGATCGGGAACGTCAAGCAGTGTACAGGCGCTTCCGCAGCTCCTGTTTTCTTTTGTTGTGATCTGGGTGAACTGTTGCTGTGCATAGCCACTTAGTGCAGTTGTTGCAAACAATGAGGCCAAAAATATTCTTTGAAAAACAATTTTTTGTTTCATATAAACTTTTACACTTTAAAGAAAAAGGGTATCACTTCATCAATAAATGTAGACCGGAGGGGAAGTACAACCAATATAACAAAAGTTAGATGCGATGATAATTCGCAGAAGAGCAAACGAATGAGTTACAATTTTCCAGTCATCTTATTGATGGCTTCGGTACGGTTTTGTACATGGAGTTTTTCATAGATATTATGAATATGCTGCCGCACAGTACCGGTAGTGATGGAAAGCCTCGCGGAAATTTCTTTATACAACAGGCCTTTGGACAGTAGCTGCAGCACTTCATTTTCACGGGAAGACAAAATTTTAATTTCGGCAGACGATTCATTGGTTCGTAACCTGTTGATCACTTTCCTGGCGATTTGCGTACTCATAGGCGATCCACCGGATTGAAGTTCCAACAAAGAATCGCTGATCTTTGACAAAGGTGTTTTTTTAAGCAGGTAACCACTTGCACCTGCGCTTAATGCTTCAAATACTTTTTCATCATCTTCATAAATGGTAAACATGATGAATTGGCTTGCGGGACATTTTAGTTTTACTTTTTTAATGCACTCGATGCCATTCATACCGGGTAAATTAATATCCATGATAATAATATCGGGTTGCCAGGCGGGTAATTCCTGCTCCGCTTTTTCTGCATCAGGAAATGTGGCCAGCACCTCAAATCGTTCATCCAGTGTAAGCAGGCTGGTCATACCTTCTCTCACTTCTTTCTGATCTTCTACGATACATATTTTTATGGCTTGCATAATTGGTAAATGTACCATGTGGCTAACAAGCGGCAATAGAACAAAGGTTATACATCCAATGGAATTTTTATCTGGACTGTAACACCGGCATTGCTGAATATTTTAAAAATGCCGCCAATACTTTCAATTCTTTTCTGCATATTTCGTAAGCCATTACCCTCGTTACTTTTGTTTGCCAGGCCTTTCCCGTCATCGTTTATAATGATGCTTAAATTTTTATCAATAGTGAAATCTATTTTTATTTTATTTGCAGCCGCATGCTTCACTGCGTTATGAAGACTTTCTTTTACGGTCAGAAAAATATTTCTTCTTATCTCGCCACTTACTTTAACCGAAGGAATATTTTCCGGCAAATAAGTTTCACATTGGAGGTTATTTTCTTCGCAGTACTCTGCGGCATAAGACCGTGTGTAATATAAAAGGTCTTCCAATGTGTCATTCTTTTCATTCATTGCCCAAATGATCTCATTCATTTTTTGCACTAATTCATTTGAATTGACTACGATTTTTTCTGCATCATTTTTAGTTACTTCACTGAATGTATTGCGTTTTACTTTTTCACTCAGGAAACGGATCGTTGACAAGCCGGCACCGAGATCATCATGCATATCAATGGCAATCCTTGTTCTTTCTTTTTCCACGGCCTGTTGCTTTTCCAATAATACCCGTTGCTTTTCCAGCTTATTATTATAATAAAAACGGATAATGAATGTGATCACAATAACTGCCATGGCTGCAAAAAGAAAACGAAACCACCAGGTTTGCCACCACGGCGGGTTTATAACAAAAGAATAGCTGAGAAACTCACTATGGTACCTTGCCATCGGAAAATCGGCTCTTACTTTTAAAGTGTATCGGCCCGGAGCCAGGGTCACAAAATTTAGATCAGCGTTTTCCGAAGGGTCACTCCACAAATTGTTACGGCTCCCGGTAAGCAGGTAACTGTATTTGATCTTCTTTTCATCATAAAAGGAAGGGGCGGCAACGGAAAAAAATAAATTATTCTGCCGGTAAGAAAAACGATGAATGGAATCAGCATTTGTATAAAGCGCTGATCCGGATTTTATTTGAGAAATGTACAGCAAAGGTGTAAATGAAGAATTGGTTTTTTTCTGTGCATAGACTTTTAACAAATTACCGGATTCGCCTAAGGCCCAGGTAGTACCTGATTGATCGGTCATTACTTTTTTTATGGAAATAAACAAATGATTGCTTTGGGTTATATTGTTAATGATCGATCGGGAATGATCTGTTTCCAATCTATCCAGTCCGGCCAGCGAACTTACCCATATATCATTGTTTTGATCGCAGCTGAGGTAATTGACAAAATTATCCGTTAGTCCCTCTTTCCGGGTAAAATGTTGAAGCAGGCTTAACCGGTTCTTAGAGAAACGAAAACAATACAGACCATCAAACCGGGTACCGATCCAGATTCTGCCACTGTCATCTATTGC
>JBIOGV010000192.1:0-7012 GCA_044448365.1 Chitinophagales bacterium | reverse complement strand
GAAAATGAATATGACATGGAAGAGGTAAAAGAACTCTTATGTAAGTCACCGGGAGTTGTTTTAATAGACGATCCGGCAACTCAAAAATATCCAATGCCAATGGATGCCCATGAAAAAGATGAGGTATTTGTCGGAAGATTAAGAAGAGATGAAACTCAACCAAGAACGTTGAATATGTGGATCGTTTCAGATAATTTAAGAAAGGGAGCTGCTACAAACACTGTGCAAATTGCAGAATATTTGGTGGCGAACTCTTTGATCTGATCTCTTTATTTGAGTTTTTTAAATTGCAGTAGAAAATGAAATGAGGCCGATAGAAATCGGCCTGCTGTTAAAATCCAATATCCTATGAAAAACCAGGTTCATAACAAACAAATTACAGGCCAGATAATTTCTAAGGTAAAAAAATAAGTTTATCACCTTCAAAGAAAATCTGTGGAGCTATTTTCTCAAAAGCCATTAGCGATATTTGTCATTGTCCCTCAACTTTGCTTTACAAGAAGTTTATAAAATTTTTCTAATTCGGTACCCTCAGCCGGTAAAAGAGGTTCATTGGTATCGTATTTTGATTTTAAAAAAATAACCCGTTTGTGTTGCGGATATTTTTCAAGGATTGATGATATCATTTGCCCGACATGCTCATCTTTTTCATAAAGCGGTTTGTTTGGCGGAGGCGCCGATTTATATCGTGTCGGCCGTTTTAATATTTCTGCCTCCAGTGTAGCAAGCCAGTTTGGTGGTATTGTTTTTATTTTCTCCGCTTTTTTATACAAACCCTCCAATTGTTTTTTACTAAGTCCACCCCTTTCCTGGTACTGAAATGATAAGCTCTGAACAAATGTTGAACCGGGATATGCCGCTATTGCTGCCTTCAATACATTGCTGATAATATCTACATCAGGATTTTTTCTGTACATAAATCTGACAATTTAAAATCGGTGGGTTTGCCGGACTAAATATCCCAATTATTCAATAACTATTTTTTTTCCAAAAGGCATCAAAGAAATTTCTATTAGTTTAAAATGTTGACGGCCCCAGGGAATTCCGATAATTGTAAGGCACAAAATAACTCCCATCACGATATGAATAATAGCGGTATATAAGCCTCCGCATACAATCCAGATAAGATTACAGACTACACTTAAACATCCCATTTCACTACTATCGCTTATTACCTTTTTGCCAAAAGGCCATAAAACCAATTCTGCCAATTTAAAACATTGCAATCCCCAGGGAATTCCAATAACAGTGAGACATAAAACCATTCCGCCTATAAAATAACCAAGAGCGGCAAGCAAACCTCCGAAAATAAGCCAGACCAGGTTTCCAAATAAATTCATTACTGATAGTATTTTAATTAAACTTCATTTTCTTCATAGCCAGGGAATGACCAATAGCTTCTGCGGTTCGTATTAAATTGGCTCGCGTGTGCAGCAATGCTGTTGAAAGGGCTATCGGTTCCGGGTTAATCGATAGGATCATATCAAAATACCGTTCGAGTGATTTCACAGCTTTTGAGGGGATCTTTCCCCCTAAGGCGATCACAGGTATTTTATGCTCTTTAGCTTTTTTTGCCACACCAAAAGGTCCCTTTCCATCGAGAGTTTGAATATCAATGCTTCCCTCACCCGTAATAACAAGATCTGCCAGTTTCAAAGCTTTATCAAAATTCGTCATTGTAAGAAAATAATCAATCCCGTTTACCAGTTCGGCATTCAGCAAAGCTGCTAATCCTGCTGCAATGCCACCCGCCGCACCCCCACGTCTCATTGATGCCATGTCCTTCCCGGTTTGTTGAAGAACCACATCACGCAATTTAGTTAATGAAGCTTCTAACTTTTTTACACCCGCAGGAGCAGCTCCTTTTTGTGGCCCAAATACAGCCGCCGCTCCCTGTTTTCCCAGTAAAACATTTTCGACATCACACAGCACTACTATTTTACAATTCATCACTCGTTGATCTACCCTTGAAAAATCGATACTATATAATTGTGTGAGATTCTCGGGCATATTGTTTAATTCTTTTCCTTTCCTGTTTAAAAAATGTATCCCCAATGCCTGTACTATTCCTGCAGCTCCGTCTACTGTTGCACTACCTCCAATGCACAAAATCATCTTAGTGACTTTTTTATTTAAGGCATCAATCATTAATTCACCTGTTCCAAAAGAATTTGCGCGCAATGGATTCAATTCATTTGACTGTAACAATTTTAATCCCGATGCATTTGCCATTTCAATCACGGCTGTTTGGCCTTCATCGATCAATCCAAATGAAGAAGATATTTTTCTTCCCAAAGGATCGTGCACTGCTGCGGGAATCATTTCGCCATTATAATGTTGAATTAACAATGCTGCTGTCCCGTCACCACCATCACCGACAGGAAAAATTTGAATGGTGCATTTCAAATTGCTTTGTTGTAATCCTTTTTTAATGGCATTTGCAACAGCAGCAGCGTCAAGGCTGTTTTTGAAAGCATTTGGTGCAATAAGAATTCGCATTTACTATAGTATCAATAATGATAAAATATAAACGACCAACAATGTTGTCAATCCCATAAAAATTGTTGCAACAGAATACGACCTCAGCATGGTTTTCATTTCCAACCCTGAAAATTTTGAGATCACCCAGAAATAAGCATCATTTGCATGAGAGATCATCATTGAACCTGCCCCCATTGATAAAACTGAAAGTAATTTTCCTGTTTCGTTATTCAAACCCAGGGCTGGCAGCAATGGTAAAACAATTGAAGAGGCTGTAATAATTGCAACCGTTGAAGAACCTTGCGCCGTTTTTAAAATAAACGCAAGTAAAAAAGGAAAGAAGATACCCATGGTTTGCAGGTTCATGGTTTGGCTGAACTGTTCACCAATTTTTGCAGCAGCCAGTACGGCCCCAAATGAGCCGCCCGCCCCTATAATGACCAATATTCCCCCGGCTTTTTCTGCTCCTTCCTGCAATAATTTGCTTAGATCTTGTTTCTTCCATTTACGAACTGCAGTAAAAACCAACAGGATACCAACGGACAAAGCGATGGCGGGTTCTCCCAACACAGAAAACATTCTTTGCAAGCCGCTGTTATTATTTTTTTCAAGAGAAAAAAAAGAATTGGCTGCAATTAAAAGAATGGGAACGATTACCGGGAGAAAGGACATAAACACCGAAGGAGAATGACCATGTTGAATAATATGTTCCGTTCCCGCTTCTACCGGCGGGATTTTTTTTCCTGCATATTGAGCCCACAAATAACCTGCTATCATGCCGGGGATCGCCACTCCTATTCCGATTAGAATCAATTTCCCGAAATCAATCCCAATTGTAGCTGCCGCAGCGGATGCGCCCGGATGTGGTGGTACGAGGCAATGCACCGAATACGCGCCGGTAGCCAATGACACTGCCATGATAACGACAGAAATCCCTGTTCGTTTTGCGAGTGATTGATTCAACCCGTTTAGTACAATGAAAGCCGAATCGCAAAAAACAGGCAACCCTATGATGAACCCGGTAATACTCATTGCCAGCGGTGCTTTCTTTTCTCCTGTTTTTTTAATAATAAAATTGGCCATGATCCTTGTGCAGCCGCTATGCTCCAGCAAAATACCCAGTGTAACGCCAAGTACAATAATAAGTGCAAGCGACTGCATGATGTGGCCAAATCCTTCTTTAATTGCATTAAGAATTGAAGCAACCGGCAGTTGAACACCAAAACCGATAATGAAACAGGCAATAAGCAGTGCAAAAAAAGCATGAATGCGATACTTTGCAGTTAAAAGGATAATAACTGCAATTCCAATCAACAGAAAAAATAATGACTGCAGAAAGGAACTTGTCATGAATTGGAATTGACAAACAGTTTGAAAAAAATCGCAAAAAAATTTTATCGACCACAGCTTAAACCTTGATCCATAAAAATAATTTCATTACACCCTACGTTAGTTCAATATCAAAATTTACCAGCTCACGAAACTGGCGCAGGCGTTTATCAATATCCTTTTTGGAAATTTCCTTTAAGCGTGTTGGGCCAAATTTTTCAACACAAAAGCTCGCCATCGCACTGCCCACAATAATGGCTGTTTTCATATTCTCAAATGATATGTCTTTTGTTTTTGCTAAATGGCCGATAAAACCACCTGCAAATGTATCACCGGCGCCGGTAGGATCGAACACTTCTTCCAAAGGAAGCGCCGGGGCAAAAAAAACTTTATCATCATAAAATAGCAATGCTCCGTGTTCCCCTTTTTTTACAATTAAAAACCTGGGACCCATTGTTAATATCATTTTGGCGGCCTTTACTAATGAATATTGACCGCTTAACTGCCTCGCTTCAGCATCGTTTATCATCAGCACATCTATTTCTTTCAATACACTCTCTAATTCGGGCATAGCTGTTTCCATCCAGAAATTCATTGTGTCCATTACAATCAATTTTGGTCTCTTCTTTAATTGCCTGATCACACTCATTTGAACTGAGGGCTGCAGATTTCCGAGCATCAAAAATTCAGAGCCCTGGTAGTTTTCCGGTATTTTCGGATTAAAATCAGCAAGAACGTTCAGATCGGTTACCAATGTATCCCGGCTATTCATGTCTTCATGATAACGACCACTCCAGAAAAATGATTTCTTTTCTTTTATTATTTCCACTCCATCCATGACCACACCGCGAAATATCAGGTTATGCATTTCTTCTTTGGGAAAATCGTAGCCGATGATTGAAACCTGGTTAATGAGTTGTACAAAATTGCTGGCAGCATAGGCAACATAGGTTGCGGAACCGCCTACAATTTTATCTGCCTTACCAAATGGAGTTTCGATTGCATCTAAAGCCATTGTGCCAACAACGATCAAAGACATAAATACTAAATTAATTGAAGGCCGAAAGGTAATAGAAATTCACAATACAGTATTCGCAAAGAAGATTGAAATCAGTTTTGAAAATCCTTTTTGCAGAGTTTTTCGTAACACATACTTTTATAAAGCTTAAAAAACCAACCATCATGAAAAAATTTCTTCGCTGGCTACTGATTATTGTAATCATCATTATCGTATTGATCGGCGGATTTGCCGCTTTTATTGCCATTCGCGGCATACCTCATTATAAAGCAGAACAGATCTCCTTAAAAGTGGAATCTACTCCGCAGCGGGTTGCAAGAGGACAAGTTCTTGTTTCTCTTTTATGCAGAACTTGTCACTTTGATCCCAACACACATAAGCTTACCGGCCGTAAACTGGATGAAGTGCCACAGTTCGGAGAAGTTTATTCAAAGAATATTACTCAGGATCCAGTATATGGAATAGGCAAATGGACAGATGGTGAGATTGCTTACCTGTTGCGCACCGGTGTAAGACCTGATGGGCGCTATATTCCACCTTATATGGCCAAGCTCCCGCATTTGAGTGATGAAGATCTTTTTTCCGTTATCTCTTTTTTGCATTCAGATCATCCATGGTTTGCTCCTGATAACACAACCCATCCGGACACAAAGCCTTCATTTCTTACAAAATTTCTTTGCAATATGGGAATCACAAAACCCTTTCCTTATCCAAAGGGCGCGATTCCGCAACCGGATACAAATAATGCGGTACAATGGGGGCAATACCTTGTGTATAATTTAGAATGCTTCAGCTGCCATTCCGCCGATTTCAAAAAGAATAATTACCTGGATCCAGAAAAAAGTAAAGGCTATTGTGGCGGTGGAAATGTTTTCAAGATGCAGGATGGCAACGAGATCACTTCATTAAATATTACTTCCGACGAACAAACAGGAATTGGCAAATGGGACACGGCAAATTTTGTAACGGCTGTGAAGTCAGGAATCCTTCCTAACAATCAACCTTCCCTGCGACCGCCGATGCAACCTTACGCCGCACTTAGTGACAATGAAGTAAAAGCCATCTATGCGTATTTAAAAACGATCCCGAAGATCAGCAATAAAGTAGATCGAAAAATAAGCGACTAAAGTAAACAGATAGTCAGCAGGCGGGTGGGTGTCACCAGCCTGCATGTTCGGACGTGTACTCAGCATTTATGAGTCAAACCGGGCCGGATCAAAATTCTTTGTAATTATGTTTCGCTATTCACTTTTCACTATTCATTATCTTTGGGCATGGCCCAACCGTTACGCCGCAAATCATCAAAAAGAGAAGTAATATTGATCAGAGCTGCTGCTATGTTCAAGGACAAAGGCTTTGCTGCTTCTTCCATGCGCGATCTTGCTGAAACAGTAGGTATCGAAGCAGCCAGCTTATATAATCATATCAAATCAAAATCAGAAATTTTACAGGAGATCATTTTTCATGCTGCCAGTGAATGCAATCTCCAGTTAGAAGAAGTAGATGTAGAAGGTAAATCATCCTTAAAAAAAATTGAAGAGGTTATACGTTTTCATGTTCGTATGATGCTGACCCGGTTTGAAGAATATCATGTAATGACGCATGAATGGATACATCTTTCAGAACCCCATTTTACCAACTTCATTAATATCCGCCGAAATTATGTGCAGCGGCTTGAAGTCATCGTTGACCAGGGAATACAAAACAAAGAAATGAAACCCGTTATTCCTTATGTGGCTGTACTCACTATTCTCTCTGCTGTTCGTGGCCTCGAATTCTGGCACCGCAGTCAAAAAAAATATTCTCCCCAACAGATGGAAGATAATATGGTAACTCATTTGATCACCGGACTTAAATCCTGAATTAATAATTATTAATTAATAATTATTAATTATTGCCTATGTCCATACATTTTCACAAGCTTGCAGTAAAGGAAGTAAGAAGAGAGACTCCCGAATGCGTTTCAGTGCTTTTTGATATCCCTGGAGAGATAAAAAAAGATTTTGCATTTAAACAGGGCCAAAGCCTCACGATGAGAATTTTTCATAATGGTGAGGAGGTGAGGCGAACTTATTCCATTTGTGCCTCTCCATTGGATGATGAATGGAGGGTTGCCATAAAAAAACAGGAAGGTGGTTTGTTCTCTGGCTTTGCCAATGATCAATTAAAAAAAGGTGATTGGCT
>JBIOGV010000191.1:0-7088 GCA_044448365.1 Chitinophagales bacterium | reverse complement strand
GAGTTGGTGAATGAAAAAGTGATCGAGGGAATTGCACATGTAAATAACGAATCGAATAATAAAGAAGGCACAAGAATAGTAATCGATCTCAGGCGTGATGCCATTGCCAATGTCGTCATCAATCAATTATACAAATACACCGAGCTGCAGACAAGTTTTGGTATCAACAATGTAGCTCTCGTAAAGGGTCGTCCGCGTACGCTGAATCTGAAAGAGATCATCAGTGAGTTTGTTGAATTCAGGCATGATGTAGTGGTGCGCCGCACAAAATTTGAATTAAGAGAAGCAGAAAAGAAAGCTCATCTTTTACAGGGTTATCTGATCGCACTCGATCACCTTGATGAAGTGATCGCACTGATCCGTGCCTCTTCAACGCCTGAAATTGCCAAGGAGGCATTGATCAATGCAGGGTGGGGTCTTGATGAGATCCAGGCCAAAGCCATACTGGAACTGCGTTTGCAACGTTTGACCGGGATGGAAAGAGAAAAGATAAAACAGGAATATGATGAGTTGATGAAATTAATCACGCACCTGAAAGAATTGCTGTCCAATGAAGGAATGCGGTTTGATATGATCAAAAAAGAACTGCAGGAAATAAAAGACAAGTTTGGTGATGAAAGAAAAACAGAGATCACTTACCTCGAAGACGAGGTTAAGATCAAAGACCTCATTAAAGAAGAAGATGTAGTGATCACCATTTCTCATCATGGATATATCAAAAGAACCCCGGCTGATGAATACCGGTTGCAGCGTCGCGGCGGTCGCGGTTCATTAGGTGGAAAAACAAGGGAAGAGGATTATATCGAGCATTTGTTTGTGGCTTCTTCACATCACTCTATGTTATTTTTTACTGAAAAGGGAAGATGCTACTGGCTGAATGTATACGAGATCCCCGAAGGAGAAAAAACAAGCAAGGGAAGGGCTATACAGAATCTCATTCAATTACCTGGTGATGATAAAGTAAGAGCGATCATTGATGTTAAAGATTTAAAAGATGATGAGTTTGTGAAATCACATAATATTGTTCTTTGCACCAAGAAAGGGATCATCAAAAAAACGGAACTGGAAGATTTCAGCAGGCCAAGACTGACAGGAGTGAATGCCATTACTATTAACGAAGGTGATGAATTACTGGAAGCAAAGATGACCGATGGAAGATCGGAGATCATGATGGCTGTAAAGAGCGGAAGAGCTATTCGTTTTTCGGAATCAAAAGTTCGTCCCACCGGAAGAGGCGCCATTGGTGTTGCAGGAATTGAAGTGGAAGATGCAAATGATGAAGTAGTGGGAATGCTCTGTGTAAATCATGAAACGGAAGCATCAAGAACAGTGTTGGTAGTAAGTGAAAAAGGTTTTGGAAAAAGGACTGCTGTTGATGAATACCGGTTCACAAATCGCGGAGGCAAAGGAGTAAAAACGATCAATGTAACAGAAAAAACAGGTAAACTTGTAGGCATTCTTGATGTATCGGAAAAAGAGGACCTAATGATCACCTGTAAAAGCGGCGTCATCATCCGCATGAAAGTTTCTGGTATCAGTGAACAAGGAAGGGCCACACAGGGAGTGAAGCTGATAAAACTGGATGAGGGTGATGAAATTGGTGGAATCACAAAATTGGAAGTGGATGAAATAAATGGTAATGGAAATGGCAATGGGAATGGTCATCCCGCGAATGGCGAGGCAACCAATCCTCCTGCAGATTCATCTCAAGAAAATACAGAACTATAATATTCTACTATCAAATTAAAACAACGAAACATGCGCAAATCAATTATTACCGCGCTTCTTGCCATAGCCACGGTTGTTGCAAATGCACAATCAGTGGATGATGCGTTAAAGCAATTAGGAAAAAGCAATGATAAAGCAAAAGATGCGATTGATAAATTAACAGCGGACCCTTCGAATGCAAAAAATGCAGATGCCTGGTATGTGAAGGCCCAGGTCTATAATGCCCTCGCAACTGATGATAAATTTAAGACCGCACTGCCTGATGCCTATGAGCAGGCCTTTGAAGCTTTCAAAAAAGCATATGAAATTGATCCGAACAATAAACGAATACTGCTGGATCTTTACAAAACAGGTTTTGTCGCTTACGAGGGTGTGGCCAATAAGGCTGCGGCAGCTTACCAGGCCAATAATATGGCTGAAGCTTTTGAAGGATATAAGAAAACACTTCAGTACGGCGATTGGATCAGGGGGAAAGACCTTTCCTACAGCGGGTATAAAGTACCTATGATTGATACGGGTATGGTTTTTATGGCTGGTTATACGGCCATGAAGCTTAACAGGAATGATGATGCACTTTTTTATTTCGCCAGATTTGCTGACGCCAAAATAGGCAAGGAGGCTGATTATACCATCCCATACGAGTTCCTGGTATACCAGTATAAAGCAAAAAAAGATGAGGCCAATTTTAAAAAATATGATGCAATCGGAAATGAATTATATCCAAACGATCCTTATTTTATTACAATAAAACTGGATTGGGCAAGGGAGAATAATAATTATCCTGAATTATTCAGCGGGTATGAAGAATTGATTGCTAAGCAGCCCGATAGTTTGAATAATAATCTTTCCTATGCTTCTGATATGTTTGATTATTTGTTTATAAAAAACCCGGACACAAGGCCGGCAGATTATGATGCAGTCGCCGCTAAGATCGAAGATCAGATCAAAAAGACATTGGCTAAGGATTATGAGCCATTGAGCTCAAACCTGATCATATCCCAGCTTTATTACAACCAGGGATTTGACATGGTAACCCAGGCAGATAAAATAAAAGGATCTAAGCCGGAGGATGTAAAAAAGAAAGCAGATCTGAAGGCAAAGGCTGTTGCAAAATATGAATTGGCCATTCCTTACACACAAAAGGTTGTATCTGTTTTAGAACAAAAAGATATGGCAACAATGGGTGGCAGGGAAAAACATACTTTGAAAAATATGTACCTGATGCTGGATGACATGTACACTGCCAAGGGCGATAAAGTAAAGGCTGATGAATTTGATAAAAAATATTCTTCGATAAAAAATTAAGAAAAGGATCTGATTTTTAAAAAGCCTCCCGGGTGGGAGGCTTTTTAATTTCAAAACTGTGCAAAATTGATGAATAACTATTTTGGTAACTCATAAGAAAGATTTAAAAATGGAAGTAACTTTTCTCTATTAGAGAAGGAATTGTTACAGAAACCGGGATTAGAAGAATCACAACTTCCGTTTCCTATAGAATCCTAATATCTTAAATGAAATGCTTGTTAGTTGCAGCAATTTTTTTTGCTGCATCCTGTACGAAAGATCCAATCAAAAACCAGTGTCGCCAGGTTTACGATACAAAGGAAATCTGGAACGACAGTGCAAGGGGATATATTCGCACTGATACAACCTGGAGCAGCAAGAGCGTTATTTGCGGCGAAGAATTACAACATCTTTCCACACAACCTGATTCATGGGTGAGGATCTGCAATCCTGATGGTTCTGCACATTACTGGGAACATTGGGTGATGGTTTTCAGGTGATGATTGAAAATGTTCTTAATATCCGTAAAAATTATTCTGCCAGTTTATTAGTGGTTAGGAGTGTTTTGGTATTCTGATGAACAGTATGTTTTGGATTTGTAAATTTCGGTCACCTGTTCAGATTTCTATTGTATATCCTTTTACGGTAGTTGTATTTGTTTTCATTATCCGCATGAGACATTGAAGAAAAAACTTTCAAATAGACAACTATAACTCCTAACGTACTCAATCCATATTTAAGTAAAGGGCTTAAAACGGGCAAATTGATCCGTTCTGAAAGAGATACCGCACCGAAACAGATCGTTGTTGAAACTGCGATCATTAACAGTATGGCAAGTATTGTTTTGATGGTATATCTAAGGTAGGTAAAATCTTAAACTAATAAAAGAGGTAAATTAAGAGACATGAATTCATTAGGTACAGGAGTACGAAATATAAGCAGATGTATCCATTTTTGTGTAAACAAGCAAATCGCATCTTACCTGCAGCGCACTCAGTGATAGGAGATGTTATGTTATTCGGTGGACAGTGGAAAAATTAGGCATTAACTAAAAATCATCCATAGAACTATTGCTGTTAATGCAATTAGCATGACAGTATAAAGTATCCCGCCTTGTTTTATGAATGATGCACGACTCATAAGTAGTATTTCCAGTAAGATACGCCCTTCGTCTTAATAGTGCAGTGCGAAGTTTCCACACGAGGAAGCCAAATGGCCGGTGAACACCTGAAAGCATTTTTAGCGATAACACCATATTATGTTAGTGGTGAGCGTTGTGCAGGTTGTTTTGTATATTTTTCTCTCAACAAAACATCAGAAGCGGTCCGGAAGATTTAGATTTCTTCTTTCGTTAGTATGTCCTTATTTCCCAGGTAATATTCAAAGGCTAATTCAATTAAATGAATTACATAGGGGACACTTTCCTTTCCGGCTTTTACTACCCATTGTTTCTTATCGTCGCTGTCTTTCCAATTAATTTCTTTTGAAATCTTCATCTGCATTTCTACTATGCTTCTGCAAAATTTTAAATATTCCTGAAAAATAAAATGCTGGATTTCATCAAAATGGGTCAAATCTAAAAACTCCTGCAATTTCTCCGGAAATAACATGGAAAAGAAGGCCAGGTCTTTATTGATCTCCATTTCCTGTAATTCTTCATTTACTTTTTTCATTTTCTCTAATCGTGTCATGGCGGTGACTTCTCAGTTTGATGAAAGGTATAGAAAATACTTAGTAGGGGGAGCAAAAAATAATTTTTAGTGATAACACTATATTATGTTATTTGGTTGCCGTTGTGTAGGTGGTTTTTTATTTTTTTCCTGTAAAAAAACAAACGTAGCGGGGCAGCAGGGCATGAAGGTGAAAAACGGAAAATTATTTGTGAGCTGTATTAAAAACGAGCCAAAGGCGAGTACATCTATTGCGTTTATGTGAGATGAGGAGTTTACTAATTGGGTTCACAATGAATCCCAGCGAAAAAATTTAAGGGAAGTCGAAAAAAATAATTTGGATTGGTATAAAAGAACTATTGAAATAGATGAATTAATAAGACCCTTCAGTGAATTTTATTAATTTATTACTACTGGGAGGTGATCGTGCCTACCGATAGCTGGGTACTGTCAGAATAGTTTGCTTGGTTATGCACCCAAATGCTGCCCGGGAAACCTACACTTACTTTACCATTAACAGTAACATTGGCTTTAACATTAGTCTTGCCACTGACGTAAATAGTGCAACCAATCCCGAACGTACATCTCGCCACTGTAATTACTACCGTATTTGGATCACCCGAATCAGTGATCAGCATTTCACCGCTGCTGGTCGGAGGCGTTGAAAACGCAAACATCAAGGTAGAAGTAGCTCCGTATGTAGCCGCAGTTAAGTTGCCGTAATTTAAATAGGTTACTGTTGCGGCTTGATAAGTGTTTCCGTAAAAAGTCCAGGTGTTTGAAGAGTTACTGCTGTTATCATGATTTTTTTTGCAGGATCCTAATAATAGTGCAAGACATGAATACAGGATCAGGTTCTTTTTCACGAATGAAATTTTTTGATGTTTATAACGGCCTAAAATAAAAATAATATTTCAACTATCTAAGTTTAATGACCTACTACCCGCCATTTAACATAAAGGTAAGTTATCGGAAAAATGCAATGCACAAATATAGTGAGTCGGCCATGTTTTACCGTTCGCAAATACAAAAACAAAAATGAATTAATTCATTTGCGAACGGTAAAATATGGCCGACGAACACCTAAAAGCATTTTTAGTGATAACACTACATTATGTTAAGATGGTTAGCTTTGTGAAGGCTTTTTTGTACGTTTTATTTCATTACAAAAAAGCCGTTGCAGGGGCAGCAGAGCATGAAGGTGAAATGCGAAAAATTATTTTTAATAAGCAATGTGAGCCAAAGGCGAGCAAAATATTTAGTTCATGGGGAAGTCATTATCGTGTTCAACTCCCCGATTCACCCATGATTCAAAAGTGGCCGGTTTAACCAAAGTTCCTATTAATGGAATAGGAGGAGTTCTTGTAGCTAAGTAATGTTTAAAATCATTTTCTAAAATTTTTACACAATCAAAAACAATTCTGTGGTTTGCGGGTATCTGTAAATTATCATCCTTAGTTACACTGAAGATATTTTGCCCTGATGCAAAAGGTTCAATTCCTTTCTTCTTGTCTTGAAAAACACACGAAAAAGAGTATATAACGCTAATACTTAAAAGTGTTTTATCTTCATTATCATATCTAATGGCCGTTCTTACTAACGGTCTAAAAAAGAACTTTTCATAATACTTATTTCGTGCAGGGTAAGAAAATTTAGGTTTACCATTGGTTATTTTGTGCATATTAGAAAGGTATTAAAAAATACTTAGTATATTAATAGTATGACTGCCTTTGAACAATTAGACTACTTATTGAGTTTCTTTTATTCAAGAAGATGGAGTGATCGGGATATACTTTTTGAGTCATTAAAAACGAATCCAGATTTATTAAAAATGGCTGGCAATTCTGATGAATTAGAAAGAATGATTGGTAAGTTAAAAGAAGACAAATTTATTTTAGACCTTATTCATTATCCAAAATTGGAAAATGGCAAAGATGATATGAGTAAAGGTTTATTTAATTATTTCACGATTAATTTTGAAGGAAGGCTATTTTATGAAGATGGTGGATATGTGGGGAAATTTAATCGTGGGGTGTCCGAACGTAATCGTTTAAAAGCCATTGCCAACCAAACACTGACCTTGACTTTAATTCTTGCTTTAGGGACTCTTCCGATTGGTCTATTATCGGTAACTGATCTTTATTGGAAATATCATTGGTTCCGCTATCCGTTTTGGTGGGGAATGATTGCATTGATAATATTTCTTTCCGTTTTAACTTCTTATTTAGTATATAGATTGTTAGAAAAGAAGAAGTCGAAGAAACGATAAGAGTTATTATTATTATGCTCCAAATCATCTGATGTAGGCGACAGGAGCAGGAGTGTATTAATTAGTAGCAGAGCCAAAAATAATTTTTTGCAGACTTCACCGAATAACATAGCCCCTGTGCGCCATTTAACATAATG
>JBIOGV010000190.1:0-7118 GCA_044448365.1 Chitinophagales bacterium | reverse complement strand
TATGGATAACGACGGCTGGAATGATATTTATGTTTGCAATGGAATAAACAGGGATGTTACCAACCTGGATTTCATGAATTTTTTTGCTGATGAAACTTATCATAAGATGGTATTGTCTGGAAAGAAAAAAGAAATTAATCAGTTATTGAAACAAATTCCGCGAACACCGCTTCCAAATAAAGTTTTTAGAAATGATGGAGACCTGGCTGCCGGGCAGGCAGGTTTAAAATTTACAGACATTGGGCAAGATTGGGGGTTTATTCAACCCAGTTTTTCGAACGGCGCAGCTTATGGTGATTTGGACAATGATGGCGATCTTGATTTGATCGTGAATAATGAAAATCAACCTGCATTTGTTTATAAGAACAATTCCAGGGAACTCAATCACAACAATTACATAGGCATAGTATTAAAAGGAAAAGGGAAAAATACTTTTGCTATTGGAAGCAAGGTAAAGTTATTTGCGGACGGCCAGATCTTTACCCGGGAACTTGTTCCAAGCAGGGGTTTTCAATCGTCTGTCGATTATAAGATGATCATTGGTCTTGGTAAGATCTCTCATATAGATTCTTTAATTGTTACCTGGCCGGACAGGTCATTTACAAAATTTGATAATCCCGCTATTAATCAAACGCATCATATTCAACAACCGGATGAAACGAAGAAGATGCCTGATGTTATTGAAAAAAAACAATCGACATTTTTTACACAGGTGAATAGCAATTTTGACAAACACCAGGAAAATGATGTGATCGATTTTTATAATGAACGGAATATTCCAAGAATGCTTTCACGTGAAGGTCCCAATGCTGCCGTAGGTGATGTAAATGGAGATGGGTTGCAGGATGTGTTTATTGGTGGTACGCCGGGTCATGCCGGGCAACTTTATCTTCAGACACAAGATGGAAAGTTTGAAAAAAAAGAAGAAAAAGCTTTTCAGCAGTTTTCGGATTTCGAGGATGTTGCTGTTTTGTTATTTGATTACGATCATGATGGTGATCTTGATCTGTTGATCTGCCCGGGAGGTAACAATGCGCTCCCCAATAGCCGGGAATTTCAACTCCGGCTTTTTAAAAATGATGGCAAAGGCAACTTCTCGATCGATACCGATGCATTTCCCAATACCGGGATGAATGTATCTGTCGCGATCGCCAACGATTTTAATAATGATGGCTTTCCTGATTTATTCGTAGGGGCAAGAAGTTTTCCGGAAATATATGGCATTGATCCTGCAAGCTTTCTTTTCGTAAATGATGGAAAGGGACACTTTACTGATATTGCCAAAACAAAAAACCCCGATATAGCCAATATAGGAATGGTATGCGGAGCGGCCTGGGCAGATGTTACCGGGGATGCACAAAAAGAATTGATCATCGTGGGTGAATGGATGCCGCCCAGAATTTTTTCATTTAACAAAGATCATTTTGAAGAAGTAAAGACCAATCTCAATAATTTATATGGATGGTGGCAAACTGTTGCTGTGGCTGATGTAAATAATGACGGTAAACAGGATTTATTATTGGGTAACATTGGTGAGAACTTTTATCTTCAACCTGACAGCACCAGGCCTGTTAAACTTTGGATCAATGATTTTGACCAAAACAAAAGTATTGAAAAAATTATGACCTATACAGTTGACGGGAAAGACATGCCTGTATTTCTGAAGAAAGACCTGGAAGATCAGCTGCCATCCATCAAAAAAAATAATTTAAAGAATGAAGCGTACTCCAGGAAATCTATACAGGAATTGTTCCCGAAAGAATTAATGGATAAATGCGTCATGAAAAAATTTAATTATCGCAGCTCCTGCGTGGCCATCAATAATGGCAATGGCAATTTTACAATCCATAAATTGCCAGCTATGGCACAGCTATCCTGCATCAATCATTTTTATCCTGGTGATATCAATAATGATGGAAGCCCTGATCTTGTTTTGGGCGGTAATCAATTTGGTTTTCTTCCTCAATTTGAGAGGCTCGATGCAAATTTTGGAGATGTATTGATTAATAACGGCAGGGGAGAATTTACTGTGCAGGATGATTCGAAAACAGGGGTAAAGTTAAGAGGGCAGGTGAGAGATATTGCTGCAATAAAAACAAATAAGGGAAATTATCTGCTATTTCTTCAGAACAATGAATATCCTGTGTTGTGCGAGGTAAATAAAAACTATAAATAAAATCAATTGATACCTTGGTTTTTTTGAAACTTTTCCTCAGCTTTTTATTATTTACAGCCATGATCTTTTGTTCTTCCTGCAGGCAGAAGATTGTTGAACAAACATTATTCACATTGATGGATAGTACAGGTATTCATTTTACCAATACGGTTCAGGACACTAAAGAATTAAATATCCTGAATTATAGAAATTTTTATAATGGCGGTGGCGTAGCCATTGGTGATATCAATAATGACGGCCTTGCTGATATTTTTTTTACGGCAAACCAGGGCAGCAATAAACTATATCTTAACAAAGGAAATTTCAAATTCGAAGATATTTCGGATAAGGCTGGGTTCAGAGATAAAAAACAATGGAGTACCGGCGTTGTAATGGTTGACATCAACAATGACGGATGGCTCGATATTTTTGTTTGTAATGCAGGAAGCATGGATGATTCCTCATTAAGAAGGAACCAGTTATTTATTAATAACCACGATCTGACTTTTACAGAATCTGCTGCGCAATATGGTCTCGATAATACTGGCTATACAACACAGGTTTCCTTTTTTGACTATGACCTGGATGGTGATCTGGATTGTTTTGTTATTGACAACAGTCCTATTTCACCCAATAGTTTGAATTATGCCAATCAGCGTGACCTCCCTGATAAGGATTGGCCTGTTGCGGATGTATGGAAAGGGGGTGGCGATCATTTACTGAGAAATGACAACGGACATTTTACAGATGTTACGAAAGAGGCCGGTATCCATGGGAGTCTTATCAGCTTTGGATTAGGAGTTACAGTGGGAGATGTGAACAATGATGGTTACCCGGATGTATATGTTTCGAATGATTATTTCGAAAGGGATTATTTATACATTAATCAGAAAAATGGAACCTTTAAAGATGAACTTGAAAATTACATGCAGCATACAAGTCTTGCATCAATGGGGGCAGATTTTGGCGATATCAATAATGATGGCTATACTGATATTTTTACTACTGATATGCTGCCCGGGGAGGATTATCGTTTAAAAACGACACTGGCATTTGAAGACATCAGTGTATATCGCCTTAAACAAAAACAGGGTTTTTATCACCAGTTCTTTCAAAACACGTTACAACTGAATAATAAAAATGGAGGATTTGCCGATATTGCGAACTATGCAGGCGTTTCTGCAACCGACTGGAGCTGGGGAGGACTTATGTTTGATGCAGACAACGATGGCTTTACTGATCTGTATGTATGCAATGGCATCTATCACGATCTCATTAACCAGGATTTTCTTGATTTTTCTGCAAGTGAGATCATGCAGAAAATGATTGCAAGCGGGAAAAAGGAAGACTTGAATGTCATCATTGATAAAATGCCTTCTATTCATGTATTGAATAAAGTTTATAGAAATAATGGTGATCTGAAATTTACTGATATAGGCACTCAATGGGGTTTCACTCAACCGTCTTTTTCCAACGGTGCAGCCTATGGAGATCTGGATAACGACGGCGATCTTGATTTAGTGATCAACAATGTCAATCAGCCCGCATTTATTTATAAAAACAACTCAAGAGAATACAATCACAATAATTATATTGGTTTTTCATTGCAGGGTGGTGAAAAAAATAGATTTGCCATTGGCAGTAAAATTCAAATCTATGAAAGAGGGCAAGTATTAACACGGGAAGTTATTCCCAGCCGTGGCTTCCAGTCGTCAATGGATTATAAGATCATCATTGGTTTGGGAAAAGCATCACAACTCGATTCGATGATCGTCCAATGGCCCGATCGTACTTATTCAAAATACCTGAATCCTGAAATCAATAAAGTATATTTTCTTAAACAAAGTGAAGGAAAAAAATACATTCCCCAACCGGCGAAATCTGCAACAGGCAGTACAGTATTTACTCTGCAAAAAGATAATTTTGAAAAACATGTTGAAGATGACTATGTTGATTTTTACTATGAGAGAAATATTCCAAAGATGCTTTCCCGTGAAGGGCCGAAAGCCGCTACAGGCGATGTGAATGGTGACGGTCTCGAAGATGTTTTTATCGTTGGAACTAACGGGCATGCCGGGCAATTGTATTTGCAAAAGGCTGATGGAAGTTTTGTGAAAAAAGAAGAAAAAATTTTTCAACAGTTTATGGATTTCGAAGATGTTGCCGTTTTGTTGTTTGACTGCGATAATGATGGTGATCTTGATCTTTTAGTCTGCCCCGGCGGTAATAACGCTCCCGTTGGAAGCCGGCAAATGCAATTGAGATTATTTAAAAATGATGGCAAGGGAAATTTTTCATTGGATGCAAATGCATTTCCGGTAAACAATGCGAATATCAGTGTGGCGATAGCCCAGGATTTTGATAATGATGGAGACCTGGATCTGTTCGTTGGAGGACGAAACGTGCCACAGGAGTATGGATTGAATCCATCCAGTTATTTATTTGTAAATGATGGTAAAGGTCATTTCACAGATATTGCGAAAACTAAAAATGCTGATATAGCCAATATGGGCATGGTTACCGGCGCTGCCTGGGCTGATGTTGCAGGCGATTCACAAAAGGAACTGGTTATAGTTGGTGAATGGATGACCCCACGAATATTTAGTTTTAACAAAAGCGAGGGCAAATTTGACGAGCTGCAAAATACTGGATTGCAAAATTTATATGGCTGGTGGCAAACGGTTTCAGTAGCTGACATTAATGGGGATGGGAAACAGGATTTATTGCTGGGGAATATCGGTGAGAATTTTTATCTGCGTCCTGATGAAAGTCATCCTGTTAAATTATATGTGAATGATTTTGACCAGAATGGAATTATTGATAAAGTTCTTGCCTATACTGTTGACGGAAAGGATAAGCCTGTATTTTTAAAGCATGACCTCGAAGATGCTATGCCTGGTCTGAAAAAAAATAATTTGCGACACGCGGAATATGCGGTAAAATCCGTACAGGAACTTATCGGTACTGAAAAACTGAATAGTGCCTTAGTGAAACAATTTAATTATTCACCATCCTGTGTTGCCATCAATACTGGTAACGGGCAATTCAGGATTCAAAAATTTCCCCCGATGGTGCAAATGTCGTCTGTGAATGCAATTCATTGTATGGATGTGAACGATGATGGGTTTATTGATTTAGTGCTGGGAGGAAATCAATTTGATTTTCAGCCGCAATTGGAAAGATTGGACGCAAATATGGGCGATGTATTGATCAATGATGGTAAAGGAAATTTTCAATGGACAGAATCTTCACGAACAGGATTGGAGCTGAGAGGACAATTAAGAGATATTGCAGAAATTCATAGTGGCAGAAAAAAATATTTATTGTTTCTGCAGAATGATGAGTACCCGCTATTGTACCGGTTGAACAATAATAAAAAGAAATAAAAACTATTGAATAATTGAAAAGAATGACACCAGATTTGCTGATTCAGTGATTTCGATTCATCGGTTTAAAATATATTGCAGGTATTGAAATACTTTGTACGGTTTCAGAAACTGATTGATAAATGAAAAGAAGAGCGGTCATATTTTATTATAAAGTAAAAAGTATTTTCCGCATTGCTATTTTTATTCTGCTGGTCTCTTCATTATATCATTGTAACTCAAACAAAGAAAATGATCGCCCGCTTTTTGAAGTATTGAATGATGGCAGGACAGGTTTGCATTTTGTAAATAAGCTGACTCCAACGCCCCAATTCAATATGTTCACCTACATGTATTTCTACAATGGTTCCGGGATTGGGGCTGCAGATTTTAATAATGATGGTTTGATTGATCTTTTTTTTGCATCGAACCAGCAGGAAAATAAGTTATACCTGAACAAAGGAAACTTATATTTCAATGATGTGACGGCCGAAGCAAAGATTCCCCAGGATGGTGGCTGGTCAACGGGCGTATCGGTTGTTGATATTAATAATGACGGTTTGCCCGATATTTATATTTGTCGCGTTGGAAATTATGAAAGCCTGCACAGCAAAAATCAATTGTTGATTTGCAAAGGCATTGATAAAAATGGCGTTCCTTTTTATGAAGATGAAGCTGCAAAATATGGTCTTGATTTTTCAGGCTTCAGTACACAGGCGGTTTTTTTTGATTATGACATGGATGGCGATCTCGATATGTTTTTATTAAATCATTCTGTGCATCAGAATGGGAACTTCGGGCCGAGAAAGAATTTTTTAGGGACCTATAGCCCTCTTTCCGGCGACCGTATTTTTCGAAATGACGGCACCCATTTTACAGACGTAACAAAAGAAACCGGCATCAATAGCTCTGCAATTAGTTATGGATTAGGTGTTGTATGTGCAGACATAAATTTAGATGGCTTGCCAGACCTGTATGTTGGAAATGATTTTCATGAAAATGACTACCTCTACATAAACCAGGGAAACGGAACATTCAAAGAAGAAAATGATCAGTCTCTCCAGCATACAAGTAAGTTTTCCATGGGCGTTGACGTGGCTGATGTGAACAATGACGGTTATCCCGAGATCATTTCTCTCGACATGCTTCCGTCTGATCCTTATATTTTAAAACGTTCTCTTGGTGAAGATGATTATGATATATTCTTCTATAAAATTTCCCTGGGATATAATTATCAATACACGAGGAATAATTTGCAATACAACCGGAGAAATGGAATGTTCAGTGAGACGGGTTTGTATTCGGGAGTGTATGCTACTGACTGGAGCTGGGCGCCGCTATGGATGGATTTTGATAATGACGGGTTGAAGGATCTTTTTATCAGCAACGGGATTCCCAAGCGACTGAATGATATGGATTATGTGAATTTTATTTCAAACGAGGAAATTCAGGAAAAACTTCGCGAAAACAAACTTGATGAAAAAGATATGACGCTGGTCAATAAATTTCCGAAGATAAAAATTCCAAACAAATTTTTTAGAAACACTGGTGATCTTTTATTCCGGGACCTGACAGATAGTATCGAAAATAACAAACCC
>JBIOGV010000189.1:0-7137 GCA_044448365.1 Chitinophagales bacterium | reverse complement strand
TGCAAAAAAGGGACGTTTTCCGCCCCCAGTCTTGCTGTTTCAAATAGGCTGATAAAAAGAACGATCCCAACACCATCGTTAAACAATGATTCGCCTGTTATTTTTGTTTCCAGTGAAGCAGGAATATTGGCCTTTCTTAAAATACCAAGCACTGCGATCGGGTCGGTAGGCGATATTAGAGCGCCAAACAACAAGCAATAAATAAAAGGAACTGTCAAAGAAAACAGTTCAAACAAAAAATACATGGTCACTCCAATGCAACCGGTTGAGATCAGAACACTGATCGTTGAAAAAGAAATAATCGGAATCATTTCTTTTTGCAGTTTATGAATATTTACATGAAGAGCTCCTGCAAATAACAGGAAGCTAAGCATGATGCGCATTAAAACATTTTCAAAATCCAAGGATTTTACAACTTCAGTAAGATGTTTCAGCATCGAAGGATAAAATGAACCAATAACTACCAGGCCAAGAGAAGTGAGCAGGGAAATAAGCATGATCCCGATGGTAGCGGGAAGCCTGATGAATTTGTAGTTGATATAACTAAAAGCCGCCGTCAATACAACCAAAATCGTGACAATTGAATAGAAGTCAGCCGTCATAAGTGAATTAAAATTATGAAAAGGCTTTTATTGTTTAAGAAAATACATGGCAATGGGCACTGTGTAATTTTCCGGGTTCCCTTTGTTGAATGAATTATCTTAAAGCTTTGCAAAAAAATCTCTTAAAAGGCTTCCCGGTTATGTTATTTCCAAAATTTTTAATCTACTTATCTTAATGTAAATTGTATCACCACCAAAAGCTTTGGAATGAGGGCAATGATTTTATCTTTACTCACTTGCTTTTGTATTTCTGCTGCTGCGCAAAAAAAAATGGCCTTGATCGTTGCAATCGGGAATTACCTGCCTAACAGCGATATTCCATCCATTTCTTCTTTGAATGATATAAAGTATATAAAAGCCGTATTGCATAATAATCGTTTCGTCGAAAAAGATATTGATACGTTAAAAGATTCCAAAGCAACCAAAGCCGCAATACTAAACGCATTAGATACACTTTCAAAAAAAGCAAAACAGGGAGATATTGTTCTCATTCATTTTTCCTGCCACGGGCAGCAAATCAGGGATCAAAAAACTGTTGAAGAAGGAAAAGACGAAGAAGACGGATATGATGAAGCCCTGATACCTTATGATGTTAAAAAACCTCAATATTACCCAGGAGTTTATAAAGGCGAGAACCATTTGCGTGATGATGACCTGGGGCCTAAACTTATTTCTATCAGAAATAAGCTAGGGAAAACAGGAAGTCTGCTTGTATTGCTGGATGCCTGCTTTTCCGGAACGGCTACACGGGCCATGGAATTTACTCAATCTCGCGGCGTGCCTTATCCCTTTAATGATCCGGAAAACCCCCTGGAAGATAAAATTGATCTGCCATCTGAAGATCATTTTTTTGACAATCTTTCTGATTCGGCTTCCAATATGGTTGTGATCAGCGGTTCGGGACCGCATCAGCAAAATTTTCAAACTGAAGTTACTATTAACGGGAAAAAAGAACAGGTTGGCGCTTTGACCTATGCGTTCTATAAAGCCATGAATGATCTTCCGCAGCAAAGCGATTATGAATTATTATTTCAAAAAATAAAAGCGCAAATACAATCTCAGCATCCTGAACAAATTCCACTTATTGAAGGAAATGTTTCGCAAGTAGTTTTTAGCGGAAATTATAAGCCCAGAAAAGAAACTATTTTTTTAACGACTGCTGCGGATGAACATTCATCGGGCGATTCTGTTTTCAAAATAAATGAAGGAGTGATGGACGGCATTATGGAAGGAACGACTCTAAAAATTTATAGTCCCGAAAATCCTGTTGCAGTAGCAGAAGGAATTATAAAAAGATCAGATCGTTTTGAAGCTTTTGGAATTTCAAACAAGCTCCTCGATAATGGCGTAGCATATGAAGCCAGGCCGGACGAGATCAGTTATGGTAATATCAGCGCATGCATAAAAATAAAAACGGGTAAGAATGATGCGCACAGTTTGCTCATTGAAAGCCAGGTAAAGCAATTTTTTCGACCTTACCAATTCATTAGCCTGGGCGACACTGCTGATATGATGCTTGATCTTTCAAAAGGGAACGAGGCGATCCTCCTGGATGCCATTGATAGTACCCGGTGGGAAAAGACCATTGGCAATGAGGATAGCCTTACAGCAGAGGATAAAAAAAATTTATTGTCTGCAATAAAAAATTCAATGAGAGTAAAATACCTGCGGACAATGCCTGATGGTGGTGATCTGTCAAATTACATAACTGTACAGATCATTCCTGTAAAACCCTACAATGTTAAAAATGAATTGAAACTCGAAACATCAGAAGATTATTCTTTAAAAATTGTAAGCTCCGATGATGAGAAATTATTTTATGCAGTTCTTGATATCACTCCCGACAATAAAATAAGTATCTTATACCCATCTGAAACGAAACAACCGGCTGATTATATCATCGATAAAAAAGGAACCGTGATCAGGAGCCTGAGAGTAAGCAGGAACACCCCGATGGGACGGGAATTTTTAAAGATCATTGTATCAAAAGAGCCGATGGACCTGCGGAGTGTATTTCATCATACTGTTCAGAGAAGTGAGATGCGTTCATTTCAATCTGCCCTTGACGATATTTTTAATGATGCCAGCGATGAACATGCAACCAGGGGAGATATCAACAACATCAAAGCTGAAGAAGTGGGAATTGTGACTGTAAGTTTTACAATAAAATAAAAATATTGACCAGCTACCTTAATATGAACGGAGGAAAAAAGATTGTTTTTCTTTTATTTGTTCTCTTCATTTCTGTTTTTTCACTCGCACAAAATCCCAAAACAGAAAAGAAAGAAATTTATTTCCGTATATGGGAAACATACCGGGTGAAGGATACAATGATCATTTTCCTGGAAGGAGCGCAGGGTCTTGGAATCAAACCCGGTTTATGGATAAAAGGATTTCAGTCAGGCATACCTGATACTCCGCAAAAAACAGATCTTATCCAGGTTGGATCAGGAAGAGTAGTAAAGGCAGACTCACTCGTCATGGCTTTTGTAAAACTTTTCAACCCGACGGATACCTTATCGGAGGGAGACGTAGTATCATTGGCATTAGATATTCCCTCACTGCCTCATCGAAGCATCTTTTCAGATCTTGGTTTTTATAATATACAATTCACCGATATTGATTCGGAGCCTTTATACTCAACGAATGAGTTGATAAATGCTGATGATGCTAAAAAAGAAGATTCGATCTATTCTGTCATCCTGGATGACCTGCATGATAATTATCAAAGAATGAAAGATCGCACAGATCTTAATTCTTCCATCACAGAAAAAGCAAGGGAAGGTCGCTACAGGGGAAAATCTGTTCTCGATGTTCTGCGGGATGCCACGAGATCCGATGTCGAAGAGTTTCTTACATATGTAACAGATCTGAGCAGTGACTACATTGGCAAAAGATACCGTCTTGATAAAAGTTTTGCAGGCTGGCTTACATTGAACAGTCCATTCGGCTATTCAGCTATAAAAAAGGTCTTGTTTCCTGTTTATAAAGATAAAGTTGAACTCCAACGATTACTTCCTGTTTACAAAAAAGATATTCTGAGCGGACATGCAGTCGCTAACCTCAGTACAAAAGCAGAGACCCTTGAGCTTAACGATGCTTTAGCGTTAATTGATTTTGCTGAAACAATCGCAAATGTTGTAAATGATACGGCCGGAAATGCAGCGGCTCACTTCTCTGCCGCAAAGATTTACCAGGCCAACAAAAATTATAACAAGGCCATTATTGAATATGACAAGTCTATACAATTTTCTTTACTGGTAAAGAACAGGGATCTCGAAATGCAGGCTATGTTCAGAAAAATCTATTGTCTGAGCAGGATCAAGAAATCCCCGCAGGGATTATTATTGATAACAGAAGCAGAAAAAAAACTGGATAAATACAGGACGGAGCTTGGGGAGAGTCTGTATCAAAAGAATCTTCAAATAAGGTATCAGTATGAAGGCGTCATTCATTATAATGATGGTGATTACGACCAGGCTTTGAAGGCCTATGCCAAAGCAATTGATATAAATAAAAGTATCAATAGCTATGACGCTATTGCAAGGAACGCCTCCTACTATAAATTAATAGGGCAGGTATATAATGAACAGGGAAAACCCCGTGATGCGCTTGATTCATTAGAAAAATCTGCGGTCCTCTACAGGCATAATTTTGATACGCTCAATTGGTCATTCCTTCAAAATGAAATGGCCCTCAGCTATTACGACCTGCAGGATTATCGAAGAAGCATGGCTTATTGCGATTCTGCCTATAAAAAATTATTAAATATTCAGGATTATGACGAGGCAGGATACTCAAAAGCATTAACCGGGGACTGCTATTGGGAATTGGGTAAGTATGATTCGGCAGTTATTTCAGAAAAAGAATCCATTGCATTGCGGAAAAAAGGTAGCGATATTTATGGCCAGGCTGAAGCCTGGGCCGCAATTGGCGAGCTTTATCATTTAAGCGGTTTAAAAACCGAAGCGCTAAATGCCTATGATTCGTCTGCATTTCTTTATGAGCAAACAAACGACAGCTCCGGTTTAGCGAAGACATACAACAAAAAGGGAGAAATTTACCTGGCTGATGAAAATTATAAAACGGCCATTGATTATTTTGAAAAAGCAAAAGGATTTAATAGTAAAACAACTGTTGAATCATTATATGATCTCGGCGAAGCCTGGGAAGAAACCGATACAGCAAAATCCCGGTTTTATTATACGGCGTGCAAACGGAAAAGCGACAGTACTGCCAACACAGCCTATTCCTTTGATGCTACAAAAGAGTTAGCCTACCTGGCTTACAGAGAAAAAAAATTTCACCAGGGCAATTTGCTTTATAAAGAATGTGTGGACATTAGTAAGCAATTGAATACACCATTTAGCTATGGGGAATGTTTGGCTTTGAAAGCTGAACGTTATTATAATGAAGCAGAGATGGATAGTGCGCTGCTTTATTATAGCAGGGCCTTTGAAGTTTTTGATACCGCCAGCAAAGAAGATGCGATCTGGCAACTGAAGAATATGGCCGAGGTAGAAACTGAAATGGGAAAATTTGATGAAGCGGAGCAGGCTTACATAAAAGCCATTGACCTGGCAGAGGCAACTTCGAACAACGTTGCCCTGGGTAATTCTCTTGAAGCGAGTTCTTTTTTATATAGCCTCACGGGGGATTTTGAGAAAGGGATCAGGAATAGTGACAGCGCGATGTCTATTTTCAGCCGTTCAGGAAATATATTGCGCCTGGCAGACACCTATGTTGACCGGGGAAGCCTGTTAAAAAGTATGGGAGATTATGATCATTCTGTAAAAGCTTTTTTATTGGCTGATAGTCTTTATAAAGCTGAATTTACAAATGAATACAGGCATACAGCACTCAATAATATTGGTGATGTTTATTTGAACCAGAACGATTACGATAATGCGATGTCCTATTTTGAACAGGCTTTACAACAGCTAAAAAAAGGGATGGTGGACGAATCGTACCTGCTTTATAAAGGCAATATCGCTGAATGTTTGTATGACCAGAAAAAATATAAAGATGCGGAAGCCAATTTGCTTGAAATAATTCCATTGGCCAAAGAAAAAAAATTAAATCGTATTACTTCAGGCATGCAGCTGGCACTTGGAAAGCTTTATTATGATCGTAATGAAATATCAAAAGCCGTTGAGCAATTCAATTATGCAAAAGAATATGCACTCATCAGCGGTGAAAAAGAAAAAATTATTGATGCTTTCACTTATTTGGGCAGAATAAATATACAATCTGGAGAAAAGGACAGCGCTGAAAATGATTTTAGAAAAGCAATTGCTATAGTTGTGAGATATAAAATACCCGATGGATGGGAGCCTTACTATGAATTGGGATTATTGTTCTATAATCAAAAAAGATTCGATAGCTCCATTATCAATTTCAAACTGGCTATTGATCTGCTGGATAAGAATGCAGAAAACTTATACGGTGGCGCAGAGGCAAAAAAGATATTTAACAATGATCCCCGAAAATCGGACCTGTATAACAAAATCATATTTGCTTATTATAATACCGATGATATAAAAGATGCATGGGCCTATGCCAATCGCAGCAATATAGTGGGCCTTAAAGAACTATCAGGATCTATAACCTTCACGAGCGACAAAGAAAAAAATGAGGCATTGAAAAAGTTGATAGCCCTTCAGCAATCAAAAAAAGAACTGGAGACGACTGCGGCAAAACAATCAGGCGAAACCAGGGAGCAGACTCTGAAAAAAATCGAAATCGCCGAAGCGGACTATACAAATTTTTTACAGGATGTAGTGGAAAAATATCCCGATCTCAGCTCCTATTTTAGCCGCTTCAATGCAGATGAATTTTACAACTACAAGGGCAAATTACCGGGTGATGTAGCCGTTGCCCTCTATCTCGTGAATGATAAGACTCTTATGATCTTTACGCTTACCAATGAAAAACTGGCCGTGGATACTATGACCGCAGATATTAATAAATTGGTGAGTGCTTTCATCAGCGCAACAAAACAACCTCAAAAAAATACGGGAACGGGAGCGTTACATCTCAGATCGGAGCCGACAGATGAAGATGATTCCGTTGTAAATATTCCTTTCAAAGATTTATCCAATGAATTATACAAGACTTTGATTACACCTGTTTACGATAAAATAAAAGATAAGAAAAAGCTTTGCATTATTCCCACAGGCATTTTCAGTAACCTACCGTTTCAATGCCTCGGTCAAAAATTGCCCGATAGCAGTTTTCATTTCCTTGTTGAAGATTACGGAATATTCTATACCAACAAGATGAAAATATTCGATAATGCCAGTTACAACAATACAGATAAAGAAGATCTCACTTCCTTTGCCGCCTTTGGAGTTCCGGACCAGACGCTTCATTACAACAAGGAAGAAGTAAAGGAGATTGGAAAATTAATAGGGGCTGATTCAACAGTCTATACTGATAGCAGGGCTACAGAAAGCCTGGCTAAATTCAGTCTTACGCACAAAAAATATATTCATTTTGCCACACATGGAGTGTTGAATTATTCCCAGGAGTTTTC
>JBIOGV010000188.1:0-7140 GCA_044448365.1 Chitinophagales bacterium | reverse complement strand
TTGCAATTGATGATACATGTTTTGAGTCCTTCCAAACCATTTCGCATCTTTATCATTTAATAACTCCAGGTTGCCATGATATACATTCACCCAACCACCCCGCGCCAATTCCAGGATCAGCATTCCTTTCCAGCAATGATCGGCACGATAATAACAAGTTCCGGTTTTACCGATCATGAATGCGCAATTATCAATCCTGCGAACCGGCAATCCATAAGCTTTAAATGCATTTACCTGGTGATCGGAATAATTATCCTGCGAACGCCAGATATTTATCATCGGTACATCCGAGAATCGCGGATCGCCGGAATAAAGCGTATCAAAAGTTTCCAGCCATCGCGGATCAATTTTTTTATCAAATGGTGCGAACGTATTTTCCATATCACCTCCAAAACCGTTATAGCCTGTAATCAGCACATCAGGATTTTTTTTCCGGAATTGTTGCAACATGTTCATAAAGGCAACTTTATTTTTCTCAACAATTCCTTCTTTTGAATAGTTGTCCTTTGCAGCTGGCGTTACGGCTTCAAAGTATGCAAAATCAAATTTGAACAGACGAACACCTTTGTCATACCACAGTTGTAAACTATCTCCAAGATGCTTTAGATAACCGCCATCAAATAAACACATAATATTGGGATCCGTTCCCAATGAATCCTTCCATTCCGGTATCACTTCTAAAAAACGTCCGCTCTGCGTTGCGATCAGGTTTGTTGAAAACCACATTCCCGGTTTGATATTATTTTTTTTGCAGCCATCGATCCATTTACCCGGTCCGTTTGGCCAATGCTGTTTCTGCCATTCACGATATCCGCCCCATTTATCAAACCAAAAAGCATCCATCACATAATAATCTATTTCCACACCATTCTTTTTTAAACGGGCTATTTCATTCAATTCACGCATCGCCAGTTCTTCTGTTTGAGGAACATTGTCAGACAACTCATCATAGGCCGACCAGTTATTGTAAATAAATACAGGTTTTGACGGGCCGCTTAAATTCGAATCCGCATTGATAAAAGGTTTGCTCCATGTTTTTACAAATGGATGCATAGCAATCCCAAACCCTACAGCATTTTTTATGAACCTGCGTCGTTGCATCTGATTATTTTACCAGGATCAAAACCATCCTGATTTGAATAAGTTAAGTTTCTTCTTCATCACTGAATTTTCAGAGAGTTGATAGTTTGTAAAATATCTTAATTGACCGGCTGATGTTAAAGATGCTTTCCCCGGAGCTTTAAATTTTGGGTCTTCATTCATACCAACAATTTTTCCATTCATTCGTTCTTTCCCATTTTCAATGGTCCATGTCCTGAAATTTTTTATGCCATACATATTAAATCTGTCGGCCAGGCTCCACCAATCGTTTCCTTCATAAACCACAGCACTCCCTTCATCTTTTCCATGGATGAGTGTATCCTTCCCTACAAAAATATTATTGTAAAAACGAAAACCCTTATTCTTACTTGTGTTTGAAAAACTGATCGCCGCACATTTTGAATTATAGATAATATTTCCATAAACATCACAATTGTAAAATTGTTTTTCATCGCCTGAACTATTCCAGATATAAAGTCCGGCCTTTGAATCAGACACAGTTCCATCATTCTCACTGATGTTATAACGAAATATATTATCATGCCATGGGCTTGCTCCCCAATATTGAAAAATGCATAAACCGCTTCCTTCATTTTCATAGGAAAAACAATATTGAACAATGGAATGGGTGACGCCTCCATCCAGATCAAAACCCCCGCCATCAGCACTACCTTTTGACGTTTTGTTCCGATATGAAAGACAATGTTGAATGATCACGCTATCTGCTTCATAAGCCCAGATACCAACGGGACCATTGCCAATTCGCGGCATGTCCCAGCCATTATTTGTCGCGGTGCAGTGGTCAATGAGTACTTTTTTACAATTTCCAACAATAATGCCATTGCCGCTGTGGTTGTCCAGCTTTGTGGGATCGCCGGGATTATTTTCCGCGCGGCAATTTAAAATTTGAATATTGCTGCTCTCTTTTTTTTGATAAGGTCCTTCCACAGTAATTCCTGCCGCGCCATTGTCATGAACGAATACATTATTGACTTTTATATTTTGCGAAGCAAATATCAACAACCCTGATTTTTGAAAACCGGAAATATTGAGATCATTGATCATAATTTGATTGCTATTGATAATGTACACGCCATCTTTTACATTACCCGCTTTACGTCCTGAACCAACAAGGGTCAGACCCTGCAATCTTATAAAACTACTGCCATAGATCGTGATGCACAGGCTGTCCTTTGCATCAATAATGGCATGGCCCTTCCCATAAGAAGTGATAACAATGGGATCTTTCTTTGTCCCTGATGTTCCGGAATCAATGAATAAGCCGCCGTTAAAAATTTGTCCTGATCTGAAAAAAACAGTATCCCCGGCAACTAAATGAAGGCTGTTTACTTTGTTGAGAGTTTGGAAAGGTTTATTTCTTGTTCCGTTATTCTCATCGCTGCCGGAAGCATTTAAATAATATGATCTTGATAATTTTTGTCCAATACTTTGCTTATTGACTGTCAGCAAAAAAATAAAATAACAGGCGAAACTTTTAAAGCACATAGACGGGAAATGTTACTTCTCATTGATCACGACAAATTCTTCCTCCAAACTTAATGAATGCCGACAGATCCGATCAATAAAACTTTTACCCCATTTTGCATAATAATACATGAAGTTGTCAATTCTTTCCTGCAAACTATTTTTGGGAAATAATTTTTCCCTGATCGTCTGTATCTGTCTTTGCTGATCGGTGAATTTTCTTTTCTCGGCACGTAATATTTTCTTCTCCAATTCCTGTAACCGGTAAATAGACTGTGCCTTTAGGGCTTCCACATGCTTACCCAACGATGCATCTACTGATTCTGCTTGTTTTTTTAATGATTCATATAATTTTTCGGCTTCCGTGAAATTGCCGTTTAATTGGATTTCATTTTTCGTTTCCCTTGATACTAACCGGGTCATTAATTCCTGTTCCGGCAAAAAGAAATCTTCAATGCCAAACCCAAGCCTGCTGATCCTTTCCTGCCATTTTTTTTCAACAAGCAAAATCGAGTTTCGGAGTAATAAAACCGGGTATGGAACCTTGTAATGATCAAACAGATCTTTTAGTTGCAGCCAGTAAGCGATCTCTCCACCTCCACCAATGTAAACGAGATTCGGTAAAATAGTTTCCTGGTAAATTCCACGAAGAATAACATTTGGGCTGAATCGTTCGGGATGATCCACGAGTTCATTGAGAATTCCCTTTTCATCAAACGTGAGACGTGAGTCGTGAGTGATATACTTATCTTTTATTCGGACAATCCTCTCCCTCATTCCTTCTTCCAAATAAAACAAATTGATCTCTCTCGGGTTAGCCTGCAGCTTATAGCCAGCAGCTTGTATTCTGTTTGCAGTTTCCTCAACGATCACAGAAGGAGTCTCGTGCAGAAGATCATCTTCAAAAATTTTGGCAGCTTGTTTTTTTAAAGCGGCATTGTCAGGAATCAAAACAATTAATCCATATTCGCCAAACAATGAATTAAGCAATTTGAAAGTGGCATCCTGTATTTTCATTCCTTCGCTGTAACAATCCTTGATAAGAGAAATTATTTCATTTCCAAATGGCAATACCGTTAACTGACCCTCAGCCTGCGCAATCAATTTCAAAAATTCTTTGTCCACTATCATTCTTCCAACTGCCCCTGTTTGTTTTGTATTCCACGCAAGTTTTTCGCCATTCAGATAAAAATGCCCCAGCTCATCAAGGTCAGCATCTTCTGAGCCCATATAAAAAACCGGGATGAAATCATATTGCGGCAGAGAGGTCTTGCAATGTTTCGCCAGCTTAATGGCGTGAAGGATCTTATAGATAAAATATAATGGACCTGTAAAAATATTCGGCTGATGCGCTGTTACAATTGTGAATGTTTTTTCTGAAAGAAGCAGTTCAATGTTCTTTTGTACAGCACCAACAGGCGTAATATCGGAATATTGTTTTTTAAATTCCTCAACGAGGAGTTGCCTGTTTATTGAAAAATTTTTTCTTGAATCAATTGCTTTTTGAATTCCGTGTAACGAAGGTAAATGAGCATAAAATGGTTTCAAGTTTTCTGCATGATCAAGGTAATCCAAAATAATTTTAGTAAAATGACTGGTCTGCCGGTAAGGTAATCGTGTAGAAGTACAATCCATACAAGTAAAAATAGAAAGACTTGAGTTTTCGTTAAAGATCTGGTTTCAAAATTAACGTTACTTTACTTCAAAAGCGATAATCGAATTTCTCCAGAAAGTAGGAACGTATACGATCTTTGTTTTAGGATCGAACCCAATATCAGCTGTATTTGTTTTTTGAGCTTTTCCATCAAACAATAATTCTTTGGTTCCATCTGCATGAACATACCATAGTGCTCCCTGCCAGCAGGAAACCAGGAAATCATTGCCGCTATAATTCTCAATGCCATCAGTTCCTCCTTCCATGCCATCACTGATCTTAATAAGCGTTTTATCATCATTTACTTTATAGGCACCCCCCGCATCCACAATATAAAAATCTTTTCCCCGCTTCAGCACACCATTGGCACCCTTCAGGTTTTCCAGGTAAACAGAGGCTTTATCATTTTCTATTTTGTAAATTTTATTAAGCTTCGAATCCGAAACCCAAACTACACCATCACTGCCTACAGAAATATCATTCAGGTTTTCGGCTCCTTCAACCGGGATCGTTTTTTCAATTACTCCTTTTTTTATATCGATCACGGCAACTTCTGTGAGATCGGCGGCATACAGTTTTCCTTTATACATTCCCAATCCTTTTGGTGCATTCAATCCACCTACCCAATCAACAGCAATTATTTTTCCATTCAATCCAACTTTTCCGATTGAACCCTTTCCATCTTTCCCCCAGGGGTCTTTGCCATCAATGTTTGAAACATACAGCACTTTGTTTTCGCCATCAAACAAAACAGATTCCGGCACCTTTAGCACTGTATCAGTCTCCCAAAGTTTTGTCACTTTATGCTGTGCGAATGAATAAAAAGAAATAAAAAGAATAAGAATGGCGGCAGAAAGAATTGGTTTCATGATTGAAGATTTTTATAAAGATACAAACACAGAATAAAGTAATGTTTATTGAGATTAAAATTTTGAAACGGCCTCGAATTCATCGAATTTCCTGAAAGTTCGAAGGGCTTAATTTGAATAACCGCTGATGCATTCAGCGGATGATACAAAATAACAGGGTATCAACCCGCCCGCGGGTTGAATTTGATTCTATATCTTGTTTATTACTTATTCAACTCTTTCAGAGTTGTTTGATCATGTTTGCTTTTATCCGGTGAGTTTCACTCACTGTTATTCATAGTAAAGTCCTTCGGATTTTTTATATCCTAAAATGTCGGTTTATTGCAATACTAAAAGCCCGTAGGGCTTAATTTGAATAACCGCTGATGCATTCAGCGGATGGTACAAAATAACATGGTATCAACCCGCCAGCTGGCGGGTTGAATTTGGCTTTATATCTTGTTTATTACACATTCAACTCTTTCAGAGTTGTTTGATCATGTTTGCTTTTATCCAGTGAGTTTCACTCACTGTTATTCATATTAAAGTCCTTCAGACTTTTCCAATATTTCAAAAATGCAAATCAATTGTATCTATGAAAATCTTCCCGGCTCAAATGCTGAAATATCAATAGATGTGGGTCGACGACTGATGATCTCATTCACTAATTTTCCTGTGGCTGCGGCCGCTGATACGCCAAGCATAGCATGACCACCGGCAAAAGTGAGATTCGAAAATTTCGGATGCTTACCGATATATGGAAGTCCGTCAGGGGTCACAGGGCGGTAACCATACCATGCTTTTTCAATTTGTGGCAGTGCAATTTCAAGACCCGGATAATATTTTTTAAAAGCATCATACAGCGCCATTACTCTTTTCGGCAAAATGTTATCGCTATGCCCGCTTAATTCCATTGTGCCGCCAATTCTCAGCCAGCGATCAATGGGTGTAGTGGCTGTTCTGTCATCAACCAAAATGGATGGATAACGCAGATTCTTTTCAAGCCCATTATATACGATACTATAACCCTTTCCAGGCTGCATCAATATTTTTATTCCAAGAAGTTTTGCAAGTTGTGGCATCCATGAACCATTGGCTATGATCACCTCGTCTGTATCAATGGTTCCCTCATTGGTGACTATTCCCGCGATCCTGTGATTCTTTAAAAAACGTCTCACTTCCGTATTCAATAAAAATTTTACGCCGGCGTTTCGCAAATATTGATGCAGTGTTTGCATAAATTCGGTTGCGCTGATATGGCAATCGTCTAAATACAATACACCGCCCGCAACATTCACTTCCACATCAGGTTCAAATTCCTGGACTTCTTTATTATTGCAGATCACAGTTTTTAATCCCAACTTTTCCGCATGGGCTGACAAATGCTTTTCATGCTCACCCGTAGCAGGATTTTTATACAACATCCAGCATCCTTTTTCAATCATTGTGAATGAGCCATTGAATTCTCTTCTCAGATCACTCATCAGTTCGCGGCTCAGTTGCAGTAAATTATTCAGATGGGGAATACTCTCATTCATTTTTTTTGCATTGGAGTTTCTCCAAAAAGCCATCCCCCATCGTAAAAGATCCCAATTCAATCGGGGCTTGATATAAAAAGGAGAAGATGAACTCAGCATCCATTTCAACCCCTGGCTTATAATACCCGGCGATGCTAACGGAGTAAAATGACTTGGAGAAATATAACCCATATTACCGAAAGAGCATCCATCGGTAATATCATTGCGGTCTATGACAGTGATCTCGTATCCTTCTTTAGACAAATAATAAGCGCAGCATAATCCGATTACCCCACCTCCTATTATTGTGACTTGCATATTTTTTATGTACCGGGCTTATGAATTTCTATTTAGCTGTTGTTGCGTCGCACACTTGTGCTGCAACAATACTATTCATCAAATATTGAACCCCTTTGGGGTTCTGAAACTATTCTTTATTTTCAAGGGGCTTGCGCCCCTTGCTATTAATATTTTGCTCCTTCGGAGCAATAATTTCTTTAAATTGCAAATCAATTCTCCTCACAACTCACAACTC
>JBIOGV010000187.1:0-7176 GCA_044448365.1 Chitinophagales bacterium | reverse complement strand
GTATGGAATAGAATTTACTTCCACAAGTTCTTCCACATATACGGGTATCGCATATTTTAATACGTCTTCTGAGTGCTTTATTCCGGATAATAGTCAAAATGAAATAAAATATTTTGATTTTGAAAAAGGATCAAATGCTGACGCAAGTACATCTACCGGAACAGCATCTTTTGACACAAGCGGAAAATTTGTAGTTAAAGGAATGTATCCGGACAAACCGGCTGTTGTGCGTTTTGAAAATATATATACAACCAATACCGATGGCTCCATACACCATGAAGGAAGATCTTATGATAAAGATGGGAAGCTTATTTTTAAATGGTTTTTTGATCTGCGCAGAGTATAGATGTGCGATAGGGGATTAAAATTATTTTAAAGAATTTTTATGATGCCTCGCAATCAGCAATGTTCAGTAAATAAAAGAAATTCTAAACCCTGTCTGCCGGCAGACAGGGTTCTCCTGAGTCTAAATGATTCTGCTCGTATTTCCAATTTGGTCAGCTTCCGTGTAACTCGGGAAGTTTTGTAAAAACTGCTGATTCAAATCTGTTGTTAATAATCGAAATTTATATTTTAGCAGGGTAAACAAAATTTCAATTACAATTTTTATCATAATACGATGATAAACTTTTTATACCCTGTAGCCTTTTTAATGAGCATGGCAACAGTTGTCACAAATTATCAAGGTGCCACTCCTTTTGATTTAATTAATGATACACTTAAAGTGAAACACACTCCGGATTTCGAAATTAAAGGTGATGGCAGTGCTGCCAACTGGAACAGTTCGGAATGGTTGGAATTGCCTCAAAGGAATGGTACAGGCATTTCCTATGAAACCAGGTTAAAGATGCTCTATTCTGATTCCGGCTTTTATTGCCTTTACTATTGCGAAGACAATAAAATAACCGCCACGATGAAAGAAGACTTTCTTGATCTCTGGAATGAAGATGTAGTAGAAGCTTTTTTTTGGACTGATGAATCTGTCCCGATGTATTTTGAATATGAACTTTCACCTCTTAATTATGAATTGCCCATCCTGGTGCCTAACCTCAACGGAAAGTTTTTAGGATGGCGACCCTGGCATTATGAAGGAAGCCGCAAAATAAAACATGCAACGCATATCAATAAAAATGGGGATGCCATTACATCATGGGCCGCGGGATTTTTTATACCGTACTCTTTACTTAAACCCATGAATAATGTGCCTCCTCAAAAAGGTACACGCTGGCGTGCTAATTTTTATCGTATTGACTATGATAAAGGTGAATCAACCTGGCAATGGCAAAAAGTAAGAAAACAAACTTTCCATGACTATGAGATATTTGGTCAGTTGGTATTTGAGTGAATAAAACTTGCTTCAGGGGCCGGCAGGGAATTTTTATTTAAATTAGGTTTCCAAAGAGTACTACTATTTAAATATTTTTCAATTAAGAACAAATGCATTTGCTTTCAATTCCAAAAAAACTGCTCCTGATACTAAATATTTGTTTGTTATTAGTGAGCCTGTCAATGCCTTCGTGTAATCTGAACAAAACTTCTGAAGACAATGAAAAACCTGAAGACAACCGGTTTACCAAGGTTGTGCTTGCCCAGGGATTTGATGAGCCGATGGAGATGACATTCTTAAAGGACGGCCATATTTTGATCGTTGAAAGAAAAGGCCAATTAAAATCTTTTAATACAAAAACCAACCAGGTCAAACTCGTTGCAAACATTCCTGTAAATACAAAATATATAAGCAAAGAAGGCGCGGTTACTGATGCAGAAGAAGGCTTAATGGGGATCGTGGCGCATCCTGATTTTGATAAAAATCATTGGATCTATTTGTACTATGCAGATCCAAACGAAAAAAAACATGTGCTTGCAAGATGGGAATTCCGTGATGATTCTTTATATGCTTCTACAAAAAAAATATTGATGGAAATTCCCACCCAGCGTGAAGTGTGTTGCCATACAGGCGGAGGCATGGCATTTGATCTTGAGGGCAATTTGTTACTCACTGTTGGTAACAATACAGCAAATCCTGAATCCGGAACTGCATCCTATGATGAACGAACCGGAAGAAGCAGTTGGGACGATCAGCGTGGCTCAGGAAATACAAATGATCTTCGCGGAAAAATTTTACGGATACATCCCGAGAATGACGGTTCTTATACTGTACCCGAAGGAAATTTATTTCCAAAAGGAACGCCGAAAACAAGACCCGAAATTTTTATAATGGGTGATCGTAATCCATGGCGAATATCTGTTGACAGTAAAACGGGTTATATTTATTGGGGGGAAGTGGGCCCTGATGCTGTTGTTGATTCTGTATATGGCTCCCGTGGATATGATGAATTTAACCAGGCACGAAAAGCGGGCTTTTTTGGCTGGCCCTATTTTATCGGGGATAATAAACCCTATGTAAAATATAATTATGCCGACAGCACGTATGGTGAAACTTTCAATCCGGCTCATCCGGTAAATAACTCTCCCAATAATACCGGCTTAAAAGAATTACCACCTGCGCAAAAAGCATTTATCTGGTATCCTTATGGCACTTCAGATACGTTTCCATTGGTGGGTAGTTCCGGTCGCTGCGCCATAGGCGGACCTGTTTTTCACAAAGACAATTTTAAAAATGCATCTCGCCCATGGCCATCTTATTTTGAAGACAAATGGCTCATCACTGATTTTATGCAGGGATGGATAATGGCAGTGAGTATGGATAAAGGCGGTAATTATAAATCCATGGAGCAGCTGTTGCCTAATGAAAATTTCAGCAGCGTGATTGATATGCAATTCAGCCCTGATGGTGATTTGTATCTTTTGGAATATGGCACAGCCTGGTTCCGGGGTAATCCAAATTCGGCGCTGGTGCGAATTGAATACAATGGCGGCAACCGCAAACCAATTGTCGAAGCAAGTGCGGATAAAATGGCAGGAGCTGTTCCTTTCAAAGTAAATCTTTCATCAAAAGGGACAATTGATTACGACAAGTATGATAAGGATGCATTGAAATATGAATGGAGAATCAAGGGTAATGGAATGGATAAGACATTGACAGAATCTGATCCTGCGATCACTTTCGACAAACCGGGAGTTTATGATGTAACACTTACTGTTACCGATACGAAAGGTGAGCAAAATAGCAAATCATTGAAATTGACAGCAGGCAATGAACCACCGTCGGTTGCTGTAAATATTCTTAAAGGCAATAAAACATTTTTCTTTCCCAATGAACCAATTGAATATTCAATTGAAGTAAATGATAAAGAAGATGGAAGTATTGCAGATGGAAAGATCAGGCCCGGTCTTGTTACAGTGAATTTTGATTATGTGCCTGAAGGTTTTGATCCGGTTGAAATTGCCCAGCATCATAATACCGCCGGTGATCAAGCAGGGTTTTCAGCGGGCAGTTATTTGATCAACTCGAATGATTGCAAATCCTGCCACATGATGGATAAAATTTCTGTAGGGCCGAGCTTTATGGATGTTGCTTCGAAATATAAAAATGATGATAGTGCTATATCAAGATTAGCGGGAAAAGTAATTTCGGGAGGTTCGGGTGTTTGGGGAGAACATGCAATGGCCGCACATCCAAATCTATCCCGGGACGATGCACAAAGAATTGTAAAATATATTTTGAGCCTATCCCAAAAACAAGCTATAGAAAAAACTTTGCTATTAAACGGCAGATACATTACAAAAATTCCTGCTGGCGAAAATGGGAGAGGAGGGTATTTATTAAGGGCTGCCTATACTGATAAAGGTTCAGGAGCAATTGAACCACTGTCATCAGAAAGTATTGTTGCATTGAGAAGTGTAGCGGTAGATCCTCAAAAAGCAGATATTAAAAAAAATACCCAGCTGCTGACAACTCCTGATATCATATTTTCTATGTTGGGGGATAATTCTTACCTCGGTTATAATAATATTGATCTGGGTGGTATCAAACAAATCCAGGTTTTGGTGCTGGCCATGCCGAGTTCAGGCGATGTTGGTGGTATGATAGAGATACACCTGGATTCAGCAAATGGTAAACAGATTGGGCAAACTGAAATGGTAGAGCCAAAAGAAATAGATTTTGATAAAATAATGGCAAACTTTTTCAGCAAATCAAAAATGGAAAAAGGCTCAGGTGCTAAAACATCCGCATCACAACAAAACCAAATTACCCCGGCCGATATTGATGAATTGAAAAAACAAATTTTACCCCATGCCATTGCTGCAATCGCGGCTGTTGAAGGAATGCACAATGTATATTTTGTGTTTAAGAACAGCAGGGCTGCTGCCAACCAGCTTTTAATGCAGGTGATAGAAATTGATTTCGGGAAAATGGCAGTGTCAACGCCTGTTGTCAAACCCGGAAAGATAATGAAATGATGTCCAAAGAAAAATAGCAGAACGGATTGTGATAACAACAACCCGCCTGCAGACAAACAGGTTCAAAATGCGTAACATAAAAAACGTGGTTTTCAAATATCAAAAAGCCACGTCAAACACCCTGGGGTAAACCTGTAGCAGAAAATATAGAGTTTTTTAAATTCCCCAAAAAGATAGGAAAGATTATTTGTGGCAGAGACTTAAATAGGATCATTAAGTTTATTTTATTAAGAAACTTTGCCTAGCATTTCTCAGGTTACAAAATAATATGCCGTCATGAGTTATCTTTATATTCCGTAAATTTAATCTCCACTCTCAGTTTATCAATAAATACTGCTGTATGAAAAACGATCGTAACCCGGATGTTGCATCCGCTGATATTCAAAACGAAAAACAAACCAATAACCCTCTTAAGAATTCACAGCTCAGCAGAAGGAAATTTGTTGAAATGACAGCTGCTTCTGCAATTGGTTTCACTATTCTGCCGAGACATGTGCTTGGAGGGAAAAATTATATTCCACCCAGTGATAAAATTACACTTGCCTATATCGGATGCGGTACACAAGGCATTCGGGAGTTATTGCCATTGCTGGCCAATGAACAGATCCAGGTCATTGCCGTCTGCGACCCAAATAAAGATGCAGTTGGATATAAGGATTGGGCAAAGGATTGGTTAAAGGGTGAAATACGGAAAACCATAAAAAATCCTGACTGGAATCCCGGTGGAGATAATATGATTCCCGGTGGAAGAGATAATGGAAAATCTATCGTTGATACTTTTTATGCAAATGTTCATCCCGAATTAAACTATAGGGGTTGCAATGCCTATGCAGATGCCCGTGAATTGCTGGACAAAGAAAAAAATCTTGATGCTGTTAAGATCATGACGCCTGATCATTTGCACGGCATTCTTAGCATGGCTGCCATGAAAAGAGGGAAGCACGTGCTTGTACATAAACCGCTTTCTAATCGTTTGCTTGAAGGAAAGAAAGTGATTGAAATGTCGCGGAACAGTAAGGTAATCACACACCTGATACCATGGGATTCAAATGGCTCAATGGACCAGGTAATGGCATGGATCAACGCAGGAGCCATTGGCACCATTACCGAAGTTCACAATTGGACAAACCGCCCGGTATGGCCGCAATACTCCGAGATACCTTCGGATACACCACAAGTTCCAAACGGGTTGGATTGGAATTTATGGCTTGGCCCTGAAGCTGAAAGGCCTTACCATCCCAACTATACCAATATGGTGTTCCGGGGTTGGTATGATTTCGGCGGAGGTTCTATGGCTGATATGGGGCACTATAGCCTGTGGACTGTTTTTAACGCATTGCAATTAACATCACCAACAATCATTGAACCCAATCTCAGCCATGTCTGCGGCATGCATGACCCCGTTCCTTTTGAAATTGAAAATAATTTTTCATTTCCAACAGCTTGCTCTGTTCGTTTTAAGTATCCTGCAAATGGTTCAAGACCACCCATCGATCTGGTTTGGTATGATGGTGGTATGCGACCCCCGATACCGATCGAATTGCTGAATGATAATAAAGAATTACCGGCGGAAGCAATGATGTTCGTTGGCGACAAAGGAAAAATATTGGCAGGTTTCAATGTTCAGAATCCTCAAATAATTTCCGGAACAAAAATGGAGAAGCCTGCTACTAACAATAAGGATAATCGAAACCAGGTGCAGCAAACATCCCAGGCCTTGCCATTATTTGTGGATGCATGTAAAACCGGCAAACAGTATCCCGGTAATTTTTCCGAAGCGGAATACCTGACCGAGGCCATCAATTTATATGCAGTGGCATTAAGAGCAAAAAGCCTTTTAAAATATGATGCTACAAACCATGCCATCACCAATGTGCCTGGAGCAAACAAATATTTAAGCCGCGAATACAGGCAGGGATGGGATCCGGCAATGATATAATTGTCTGAACCTGGATTTAGATTGATTGATCTTTTGCTTTTTTCCATCACGGCAAATGGGCAATAAAAAATTAAAAATAGATACACGACAAAATATTTTATCATGAAAACAATGAACAGAAGAATTTTCCTGTCAAAAGCAACAAAAGCTACAGGCGCAGCATTCGTCTTATCACAATTACCTGCGCAACTGCTTGCTCATTCTGCATTCAATAATATACCTATAGGGTTTCAGACATGGACTGTGAGAAATATGCTGGTTAAAGATTTTGCAGGCACATTAAAGATGGTGGCCGGCCAGGGTTACCAGCTTGTAGAAATGTGCTCACCGAAGGGATATGTGGATAGTGGTTTTGGTCCGCTTGTAGATATGAAGACGGCGGACATGCGCAGCATTATTATTGATGCAGGTCTTAACTGTCCAAGCTGCCATTTTGGTTTTGGCGAATTGACTAATGATCTGGATGGCCGCATCGAGTGGGCACACCAGTTAGGACTTACGCAAATGATCTGTTCCACTTTCTGGCTGCCGAAAACTTCTACGTTGAAAGATTATTTGGATGCGGCAGATAAACTGAACAAGGCTGCAGAAAAAATAAAGGAGGCGGGTATGCAAGCCGGTTTTCACAATCATGAATTTGAATTTGCCACATTGGATGGTCAGCTCATCTATGATGCATTGATGAGCCGTTTTGATCCGGAGCTGGTAAAAATGCAGTTTCAAACAGAAGTCATCAATCTGGGTTATAAAGCCTCTGATTATTTTAAAAAATATCCCGGCAGATTTATTTCATCTCATCTATCAGATTGGACGAGCGATAAAAAAGAAGTGTCCATTGGTGAGGGTGTCATTGACTGGAAGGAATTTTTTGC
>JBIOGV010000186.1:0-7192 GCA_044448365.1 Chitinophagales bacterium | reverse complement strand
CGGATCGCCAACAGTATCTCCTGTTACCGATGCCTTGTGTGGTTCGGATCCTTTGTAATACATCTGGCCATTAATTTCAACACCTTTTTCAAAACTTTTCTTTGCATTATCCCAGGCGCCACCGGCATTATTCTGAAACATTCCCATTAATACACCACACACCGTAGCTCCGGCGAGGAATCCGCCTAATGCTTCCGGGCCTAAAAGAAAACCTATGATCAACGGAGAGATAATCGCAATAGCTCCTGGCGCCAGCATCTTTTTAATGGAAGCATCGGTTGAAATGGCTACACATTTATCATACTCGGGCTTTCCTTTTCCTTCCATAATTCCGGGAATAGTTTTGAATTGTCTTCTTACTTCTTCCACCATAGCCATAGCTGCCTTACCCACCGCCTGTATCGCTAATGAAGAAAAAATAAACGGTATCATACCTCCAACAAATAGACTTGCCAGTACATCTGCCTTATAAATATTAATGCCATCCATCTTAAAACCATTCGAATTGATCACTCCTACATATGCGGCAAATAAAGCAAGTGCCGTTAATGCAGCTGATGCGATCGCGAATCCCTTCCCTGATGCCGCCGTTGTATTACCGACAGCATCAAGAGTGTCTGTTTTTTGACGAACTTCTTTTGGCAGTTCGCTCATCTCTGCAATGCCTCCTGCATTATCAGCGATGGGACCAAATGCATCAATGGCCAATTGCATGGCTGTTGTTGCCATCATCCCTGCAGCAGCAATAGCCACACCATACAAACCGGCTAATGCATAAGAACCATAAATACCACTCGCCAAAACTAGAATGGGAAGTAAGGTTGACTCCATACCTACAGCTAATCCACCAATTACATTTGTAGCATGACCGGTAGCCGATTGACGAACAATTGTATTTACCGGCCGCTTACCCATCGATGTATAATATTCCGTGATCAGGCTCATTAATGTTCCTACTACCAAACCCAAAGCAATGGCTCCGAAAACATGCAATTTTGTAAACTCAAATCCGCGTATATAAAGATTCCCATCAGGTAAAATGTAACTGACCAAGAAATAACTGGCAATAGCTGTAAGAATAATACTGCCCCAATTACCCATGTTTAATGCTTTTTGTACGACGGCTGTATTGACAGGGGCCGATTCACTAATGCGAACAAAGAATGTTCCGATGATGGAAAAAATAATCCCGATGCCTGCGATCAGCATTGGTAATAGAATAGGAGAGAAGCCCAAAAAACCATCGTCCAAAGGACCTTTATCTCCATTTGTTACTTCATGACCCAATACAATGGTTGCAAGAACAGTGGCAACATAAGAACCAAAAAGATCAGCACCCATTCCGGCCACATCACCTACATTGTCGCCCACGTTATCAGCGATTGTTGCAGGATTGCGCGGATCATCTTCAGGAATGCCTGCTTCTACTTTGCCAACAAGATCAGCTCCCACATCAGCAGCCTTTGTATAAATACCTCCGCCAACACGTGCAAATAATGCAATGGATTCTGCACCGAGCGAAAATCCTGTGAGTATTTCAATGGCTCTTCCCACATCATGCGAAGTAGAAATTGCACCAGGAGCAAAAATTTTCATCAGCACAATAAATACACCTCCTAAACCAAGCACAGCCAATCCTCCAACACCCAGTCCCATTACGCAACCACCCGAAAATGAAACCGATAAAGCTTTTGAAAAGCTGGTTCTCGCTGCATGTGTTGTGCGCACATTTGCCTTGGTAGCGGCTTTCATGCCAATGAAACCGGCAAGTGCGCTGGAAAAAGCCCCTATAAGAAAAGCAACGGCAATTGACCAGTGTGAAGTTTCACTGCGGCTGCCCATAAAACCGAGAAGAAGAGCAACGATCACCGCAAAATAAGATAGTATTTTCCATTCAGCTCTTAAAAAAGCCATAGCGCCCTGGGCAATGTGGGCACTGATCTCTTTCATATGGTCTGTACCAGCATCCTGCTTCGAAACCCAACTAAATTTAATGAACATGAAAATCAAACCAACCAAGGCCATCGCTGGAGCGAGGTAAATCAATTTATCCATAAGTGGTAATTCTTAATCTATTTAAAGTCCCACTCGAACCGACTGTCGGTGTGGGCGGGCAAAGATAGGGGAAATGAGTTTTAAGGTCAAGGGGTTACGTCATCTGGTTATTTAGAAAAATTCCTTATGGTTAAAAGTTACAATAATCGCTGACAGGCAGAGGTTGCGACAATCCCGATCACTGGCAGGCAAATAGTAACAACAATAATTCTATTTATCATTTACCTGCTATCGACAAAAAGGCTTCGCCCAAATTCTCAATGATGTCTCCTGCGATCATTGCTTCAGTTGAATATTTTTCTGCAGCAATATCACCCGCCATGCCATGCAAATAAACGCCCAGTATCGCAGCTTCAATGGTATCATAGTCCTGGCAAACCAATGCAGTGATAATCCCTGTAAGTACATCACCGCTGCCCCCCTTTGCCATACCTGCATTCCCTGTATTATTAAAATAAACTTTCCCTCCCGGAGTTGCGATACAACTGTGATGGCCTTTTAAAACAATTACCTGGTTTAATTCTTTCGCTTTTTGTTCAGCTAAATGCAAACGGTCAAAACTATTCGCCGTGTTGCCAAATAATCTTTCAAACTCTTTTGGATGTGGAGTAAGAACAGAATGAACGGGTATCTTTTTTATTAATCCTTTATCTGCAGCTATAATATTTAAAGCGTCGGCATCAAGCACAACAGGTTTCTTATACGCTTCGAAAATTTCATACAACAATTTCATTGTTTCTTTTGCTGTTCCAATACCAGGCCCCATTCCAATACAATTGAATTTTGAAAGATCTTCTTCGATCTTTGTACCAAATGATGAATTAAAATCAGTCATCGCCATTACTTCCGGAACAGCAGCCTGCATGATCTCGTAGCCGCATTTGGGAATATGACAGGTAGTTAATCCCGCCCCGCTTCGCAGACAGGCTTTATTGCATAAGACAGCAGCCCCCATTTTTCCATAGCTGCCTGCAACGATGAGTGCATGTCCAAAATTTCCTTTGTGAGCAAAACGGTTGCGGGGCTTGTAAATGGATAAAATAATCTCTTTATCAATCAACTCATAATTTGTTTCAATGGAATAATAAAAATCAGGATGAAGACCAATGTCAAGAATGTGGACATCGCCAGCAAATGATGCATTTTGCTGCATTAAAAAAGCCAGTTTATTAACCTGGAAACTTAAAGTATGGCTGGCCCTGATTATAGTTCCATTTCCCGGTTGATCAACGGGTAAGCCACTCGGTACATCAATAGAAATTATTTTACACCCTGAATTATTAATATGTTCAACAAGTTTTTCTGCTACACCTTCCAGCGGGCGATTTAACCCTGAACCAAACAAAGCGTCGATAGCTATTTCTTTCTTATCAAGAGAAGGAAACTGTTCTTCGGTTTGTATAAATTTTATTTCAACTTCTGCGTATTGATGTAAACGTTCAAGATTTATTTGAAAATCTCCGGTACCCAAATGTCCAAATTCCAAAATATAAACGGAGACCCTGCATTCTTTTTGAGAAAGCATTCTTGCAATTGCTAACCCATCACCACCATTGTTTCCTTTGCCGCAGAAAATAAAAAATTTTTTACCCAGGAAATCATTCTCTTCAAGCCACTCTGCACATTTACCGGCAGCTCTTTCCATCAGATCTATAGATGAAATTGGCTCGTGCTGTATCGTAAATGAATCCCAGTCCCGAATTTGACCTGCATTTAGAATTTTCATGGAATAAATGTACTGAGTTGACAGGATTTACAACACGGATATGAGGGTCAGATATTTTTTAAAGCCTTTTTTTACAACAAACAACTATAGGAATCTAAAAAAAATTTAAGCCCGTATTTGCTTATGGGAGCTGTACAGACAGGTGAAGGTAAAAATTAAAATTTTTGAAGCTATCATAAAGGCATTTAATTTGCACCCCGTTTTCCAAATTCTTATTATGGCTGATCTTTCCCAATTTGATCCGAACAATGCTGGTAATCCAAACAACAACATTTTTGGTCTGCCCTTTAGTGAGGATGATGCAAGGCTCGTTATTTTACCTGTACCCTGGGAAGTAACCGTCTCTTCCGGCACGGGTACAGCAAGGGCCCCGGAGCATATTCGCAGAGCTAGTTTACAAATAGACATTTTCGATTCCGAATATCCTGAAGGCTGGAAAGAAGGTTTTTTTCTTCGTGATGTGGATAAAAAGTTATTGATGAAAAGTGACTACCTGCGCAAAGAAGCGGAATTGTATATCGATTACACCTCGAAGGGGCAGAAAATTGAAGACAACCAGTTTATGCGAAAGACACTGAAGGATGTGAACGAAGGAAGCGCTTATTTGAACAAATGGGTGTATGATCAAACCAAAGTCCTTTTGAGTCGTGGCAAATTGGTTGCCCTATTGGGAGGTGACCATAGCACTCCGCTTGGATATTTCAAAGCGATTGCTGAAAAACATGATGAATTTGGCATTTTACAAATTGATGCACATTGTGATCTTAGGATGGACTACAACGGATTCATTTATTCGCATGCCAGCATCATGCACAATGCGCTGGAAGAAATTGAAAATTTAAAAAAATTGGTTCAGATCGGTATTCGTGATTATGGCGGCCTTGAACTGGAAATGATCAATAACAGTAACGAAAGGATCATTACTTATTTTGACAGTGATATTAAGTGCCGCCGTTATGAAGGACAGACCTGGAAGCAAATTGCAGATGAAATAATAGACAGGCTGCCCCAAAAAGTGCACATTAGTTTTGATATTGATGGTCTTGATCCCAAACTTTGTCCAAACACCGGAACGCCGGTACATGGCGGTTTTGAATTAGGGGAGTTATTTTATTTATTTACAAATTTGTTGAAAAGCGGCCGGCAGCTGATCGGTTTTGATCTGCTTGAAGTAGGAATAGGTGAAACAAACTGGGATGCAAATGTTGGCGCAAGAATACTGTGGAAACTTTGTAACCTGCTGGTTAAATCAAATCGACTATAAACATCATGAAAAACCCGGCTACCCGATTTCTGTCAATATATCTTGAGCGATTATACCGGACCTGATCGGGCATATCCTGCGGGAAGCAGGCTGTGCTCCAACAATTCTATTCAGTAAATTTAAATTTCACTGTGTACATATTCCAGGTAAAGCAAAAAGACAGGTTAAAAATTTTATCAGTTTTTCATCTTTTGATTGCTATAATCTTCATACTTGATCTATCACACATACATCACGAAGAAACAAAAGATTGGATCTTTTCAGCGGTATATTTTATTTCTTCCATTTTTTTATTCATAGTAAGTCTGTTTCAGAAAAGAATATTGCAGAATTTATCCAGGCATCTTGTTCTATTGTTACTGGAATCTGCATTAATTCTTTTTGGGGCTATTTATTTCTGGAGTAAAGGAGCCTCATTGGTTGCTTTCAGTCATGGTATACTTGCAGGCGTAATCATTTTATTTTGGATCTACCTGAAAAGAAGAGCGAATGGGGAAATGATAATCGTTTCAGAAACAAATATAATTCTTCCGGGTTTGTCGGGCGACAGAATTGTAGAATGGAAGGAATTAACAAACGTTGTTAAAAAATACGATTTACTGACCCTTGATTTTAAAAACAATAAACTTCTCCAGGTCGAGGTTATTAATGCAGACGGGATCAATGAAGATGAATTCAAACAATTCTGCAGGCAACAATTAGCAAAAGAGTGACCGGACCTGGTACTATTATCTCAAAGAAATTAACCGAAATTTGCAGTTTGATAATAATTTACAGAATCCATTGGTCATCTGCCTTTGACTAATTTATGTTTCAGCAATCACCATATATTTTGTACTCTGACGGTAAGGGAACTATTTTTGAAGATACTTCACTCTTTGTTACGGGCAGAAGCGGCTGGGACGCAGTGCCGATACCCGGTGATGAATGGATCGAATTACCGAATGGCGGGCAATTATATGAATTGCCGGGAAGAAGAGGTATTGGTATTGATGTGAAGACAGGAGAAATGCGACTATGTGAAAAAGGCTGGGCTGTAGCGGCTTTTGTTCCTCCTGCCCACACAGGATTTTATTTGGCTGCATATGAAACTTTGAAAGACGCTCCAACTCTTCCGCTGTTTTGTTACACCGCGGTCGGATGGTTTAATAAAAGATTTTTTGTTCCTGCTGTCAGAATTGAAAAGGATATCCGGCAGGATTGTGAAGGTTATGATCAGGCAAAAGTAGAGTACGGAGTAGAACAACTATTGCAGGCATATCCGCATAATCGTTTAGTGAAACACCTCGCCACTAATTGCGCTCTTACTTATCACTGTCCCGCAGCAAGAAATTATTTTTTGCAAAGATGGGAATGTCCCGTTCCAGTATCTCCCGCCTGCAATGCAAATTGTGTTGGATGCATTTCATTACAACCGGATGAGGAACCGATTGTTTCTACACAGGATCGACTGACATTTTTACCAACACCGGAAGAGATTATTGAATACACAGTACCTCATCTTGAGTCGTCTCCTTTTCCTATCATGAGTTTCGGCCAGGGATGTGAAGGTGAACCATTGCTTATGTGGGAAACCATTCGTGATGCAATTATTGAAATAAGAAAACATACATCAAAAGGAAGCATTAATATCAATACAAACGGATCAAAACCTGGTGCAGTAAAAATTTTATGCGAAGCAGGTTTAAATTCAATTCGGGTAAGCACCAATTCGGCACGAAGAGAAATTTATACTCCGTATTATCGCCCGAATAATTATGATTTTGAAGATATCATTGAAAGTTTGAAAATAGTCAATACTTCCGGCGGCTGGACATCTATTAATTACTTTGTTTTTCCCGGGATGACAGACAGCATTGCAGAATATGAAGCTTTACGAGAATTAATTCATAACACTGGTCTGAAAATGATCCAATGGCGCAATTTCAATATTGATCCTGACTGGTACTTAGGGAAAATTGGTGTAACCGAGACGGGTGATTGCATGGGAGTAAAACAATTGATGAAATTGATCCGGGAAGAATTTCCTGACCTAAGATTTGGATACTTTAATCCGCCAATCGAAAGAATCAAAGGAAGATTTGAAATGGATTTTGCACATTGAGCGTCGTGGCTTTTGTTATTCCTTTGTTTCGCAATTATCCATT
>JBIOGV010000185.1:0-7229 GCA_044448365.1 Chitinophagales bacterium | reverse complement strand
TTAGCCTAAAATTATTTTTTATTCTTTTAGCCATAAGTTTGTTGTCTTTATTATTGCCAAAGGCTTTTTTCGACAACATCCAACCAGGAAAAACAACTTCTTTTTATAAAAACATTGGGGTCGATTTCGTTAATCAATTTGCCCAGAACGGAGAGCTGATAAATCGATTAGTGAGAAAGAAATTTCCTCAATACAAAGTCGTTTCACTGAATAGACGGTCTGTGAACAAACTCATTGCTCAAACCTACCTGTTTGAAAAATTCCATTTCATGATGTTTTTGATATTCGCTTTTATAATTGTTTACGCATTGCTGAAAGGTTACTGGTGGTGGGCCTTGATATTATTCATCAATAACCTTGTCTATAATATCTATCCCAATTTATTACAACAATACATCCGGGTAAAGTTAAAACCATTGAAAACTCATATTTAACTATCTGCTCAGTGAATTTTAAAAAATCTATTTGTAATTGATTATCGAAATCTTTACTTTGGTTCAGCGTCAAACCAACTGCTGCCATGCATTTTTTTCAAATCTTATATGATGAATTGACCGGCTTTTTGGGCATCGGCCAGTTGCTTCAAACATTTAAGACCGGTAATTACAGCAGCCTGCTTACACTGGATGGTATTTTTTCAGCCATCTCTCCGCTGATGCCATTACTGTTACTGATCGAAATTGCGAGAGCCGCCATCTACAAAAAATTCAAAGTATCCGATTATAAGATCCCTTTCCTGATCTATGTTTGTAACCGTTTTATTTCAAGATTCCTCTCGATCGCTGCGGTTGCTTTTTGCATTGGCCTTTTTGAAAAATACGGATTGATCAAAACAAGCTTCACCTGGTACTGGCTGATATTCGGTTACGTGGTTTGGGAATTTTCTCATTTCATTTATCATTATCTCGGGCATAAAGTAAGATTGTTCTGGTGCCTGCATTCCACGCATCATGCACCTGAGAGCATGAACCTCTCTGTTTCTTACGCTCACTTTTTTCTCGAGGCTCCTTATGCCGATGTGATACGCACGTCTATTTGCATTCTTATCGGCGTAAACCCTCCTCTCCTGTTTTTGATCATGTTCATCGATGGTACCTGGGGCGCATTTATCCATGTCGGGGAAAATGTTATGAAAGATGCCCGGCTTGGATTTATGAACCGGTTTATCCTTACGCCTTCCCATCATCGTATTCATCATGCAAGAAATCCATTGTATATGGATACCAATTTTTGTAACCTTTTAAATATCTGGGACAGGGCTTTTGGCACTTTGCAACCTGAAAAAATTGAAATGCCCCCGGAGTATGGAGTCACAAGAAAAATAAATCCGCAAAATTTCCTTGATGTTTATTTCGGAGAGTTCTATTATTTGTTTAAAGATGTTGCAAGGGCCCCGGGAATTAAAAATAAATTCTTATACCTGTTTATGCCGCCGGGGTGGAATCATACAGGCGATCATAAAACGGCTAAACTGATCAGGAAACAATATTTTGAAAAAACCGCCTCCATGATCACTGTTCCTGTGATAAAGCAGGAAGAGAAATTTGAATAGCGACCTGGTTCCTTTAACGATCCTATCCATCATTGCAATCTTTCAAAAGAAAAATTTCGGTTAGAATAATCAAAGTAAACTCAAACCGCAGTACTTAATGGCTGCGTTGCTGATAACGATCATAAGAAATCTCTGCTTAATAAAATAAATTTGTTCCCTGGGCAACGATGTTGGCTTCGTGTTTCCTGCTTAACAACAAACAAATTTTGTTTATGAGAAAATATATAAGCTCAATAGTTTTGATTTTACTATTGACTTTCCTTACTATCAAAATATATTCCCAATCACTTCCTGATTCAATCACAAAAAAGATTGACAGCATTTTCAAAAAATGGGATAATTACAACAGCCCCGGTTGCTCTGTTGGCATTGTGAGAAATGATTCTCTGATTTATGCCAAAGGATACGGTATGGCAAATCTTGAGTATTCAATTCGCATTACGCCTGAAACGATTTTTCACATGGCTTCCATATCCAAACAGTTTACAGCTTACTCAATCGTTCTGCTTGTAAAACAAGGTAAGCTGCAGTTCGATGATGATATCCATAAATACCTCTCCTGGTTCCCGGATCTGAAGGAAAAAATTACCATCCGGAATCTTTTGAACCATACCAGTGGAATAAGAGATCAATGGCAATTACTTGCAATTGCGGGCACAAGACTTGATGATGTAATCACACAAGACCAGATCATCAAGATCTTAAGCAAACAGCAGGCACTCAACTTTAAGCCCGGCGAACAATACAGTTACTCCAACAGCGGGTTTACCATGCTTGCAGAAATTGTGAAATCCGTTACAGGTCAAACGATCAGGCAATTCACCGACTCAGCTATTTTCAAACCTTTGGGAATGAACCATACACATTTTCATGACGACTATACAGAGATCGTAAACAATCGTTCTTATTCTTATGACAGGATAGACAGCTTGCATTATGCAAACAGTATCTTAAGTTATTCGAATGCAGGTGCAACAAGCCTTTTTACCAATATAAATGACATGAGCAAATGGATCATGAATTTTTATGAGCACAAGGTCGGAGACCAAAAAGATATTGAACAATTAACTCAAAAAGGTAAACTCAACAACGGCAAAGAGCTTAACTATGCCCTGGGAATCAGCGTGGATAGTTATAAGGGGCAAAAGGAATTTTCACACGGTGGCGCGGATGCAGGCTACAGAACATTTATCTCCGTTTTTCCTGATTTGAAAATGGGTTTTATCATTTTCAGTAATCTCGGGGATGCTGATCCATGGAATAAAGCGAATGATATTGCAAATCTTTTTATCCATGACACCTCCAAAGCAGCGGAAACAACTCCAAAAAAAATTGATAGCACTGCTGCTGCTTTGAAAGATAGTTTACGCTTTAAAAATTTTATGGGTGACTATGTTTCTGACGACGGGGTACAGTTTAGTTTTACAATGGAACATCAGAAAGTTTACTGGAAAACTTATGGCCAGACCTATCTTTTAATGAAAGACATAAAGGATACTTTTTCTATGGTTATTAACCCGGAGATTAAGTTCTTGTTTAGCGCAACTCCTGAAAAAACTGCTATCGCTAATGAATATTGGCCTGACAATAACAGGTTGCTTAAAAAATATATTCCCGATACTACGCAATCCGATAAAAAATTGCAACCCTACACCGGCGTGTACTATTGTCCGGAACTGGATTGTAAATATGGTATCGCAGTAAAGGATCATCATCTTGTGCTCACCAACGACAAATACAATGATGCAAAGTTGACCTTTGCCGGTCCCGATCATTTATTCAATGATTTTTGGTGGATGTATCATTTGGTGATCATACGAAACAATAAAAAAGAAATAACAGGATTTGAAGTAAACAGCGACAGAACAATGCATCTGTTGTTTAAGAAAATTGAATAGTTAAAAACACAACCGCCAACTACAACCTCAAACCATACATCTTATCTTTGCGCCATGCAAAAAATCGGCATTCTCGGGGGAGGTCAATTGGGACGCATGTTACTGCAGGCAGCAGCCAACTATACCGTCGAAACCCTTGTGCTCGAAAATGATCCGGAATGCCCGGCAGCACATCTTTGCCATCATTTCGTTTGCGGTGATATAAGAGATTTTGATACGGTTTATAATTTTGGAAAAGGACTAAACGCGCTGACAATAGAAATAGAAAATGTGAATACCGAAGCACTGGAGAAGCTGGAAAATGAAGGAGTCAGAATTTTTCCAAGACCCCATGTTTTGAAAACGATCAAAAATAAGATCCTTCAGAAACAATACTACAGGCAAAATGAAATTCCGACTGCTGAATTTTTTGTTACTGAAAATCTGCAGGAATTAGATTCGAGGAAAAACTTTTTACCTGCCGTACACAAATTAGGGGAAGGCGGTTATGACGGGCGCGGCGTGCAAGTTCTGAATACTCCTGATGACATTGAAAAAGGTTTTGACAAACCTGCAGTGCTTGAAAAGCTTATTCATATCCATAAGGAAGTTGCACAGATCGTTGCCATTAACGAAAAAGGAGAAACCGCCATCTATCCGGCGGTTGAAATGCTTTTTGATCCTGTTTTAAATTTGCTTGACTATCAACTTTGTCCTGCGGAACTGGACAAAGGAATTTTGTGGAAGATCGAAGCCATTGCTTTAACTGTGGCAAGGAATTTTAAATCACCGGGTATTTTTGCAGTTGAGATGTTCATACATAAAAATGGGGACGTATTTGTAAATGAAACCGCACCCCGTGTTCACAATAGCGGTCATCACACGATTGAAGCAAATTACAGTTCGCAGTTTGATATGTTGTGGAGAATGATGCTTGGTTACCCCCTGGGAAATACAAATATCATACTTCCATCTGTTATGGTAAACATCCTTGGTGCAGAAGGATATGCCGGGGAAGTGAAATATGAAGGACTTGACGAGATCCTGAAAATGGAAAATGCATTTGTACATTTATATGGAAAAAAACAAACAAAACCCGGCAGAAAAATGGGCCATGTTACTTTGATCAGCCGGGATAAGCAGGATCTTCTCTATAAATCCAACAAAGTGAAAAGAACTTTAATAGCCAGGTCATGACATCTCCTTTTATCCGGAAGAGCTACCGCTTATAATCAGGAAGTATTTATGAGCAAGAATTGAATTGTTTTGACGTCTATATTGCTGATTTTGTTTTTATTTTATTGATTAACCATAATTGATCCAAGTGAAATTCAGAACGCAGGCTTTCAAACTTTTTTTGGCAGGATTTGTTCTCGTTTTTTTATTGTCTTGTGGAAACTCCGCAAAACAAGATGCCGCCCGGTCTGCTGCCGGAGGGCGACAAATGATTGTAAGAGTTGATGGATTCGTAGTAAAAAAAGGGAGTATTAGTGAAAGAATTGATGTTCCGGGTACATTAATTGCCAATGAATCTACAGACATTCATCCGGAAATATCAGGCCGGCTTGTTCAGTTAAATGTTGCTGAGGGAAAATTCGTATCACAGGGAACGTTACTCGCAAAAATTTACGATGGCGATCTGCAGGCACAGTTAAGGAAATTGCAGGTACAGCTTGATATTGCGAACACAAATGAGCAACGTTCAGCACAATTATTAAAGATACAGGGAATAAGCAAGGCTGATTATGACGCAAGCCTTCTTAATGTAATGAATATCCAGTCTGATATTAACATTACCAAAGCCAACATCTCTAAAACTGAAATAAGAGCGCCCTTTAATGGAAAACTCGGGTTGAAGAATATAAGTCCGGGAGCCTTTGTCACTCCTGCTACAGGATTGGCAAGTATTCAACAGGTAAATGTTTTGAAACTTGATTTTACTGTGCCGGAAAAATATAGTGCTGAAATGAAAACAGGCCGGGAAGTATCGTTTACCACTGAAGGTTCAGATAAAACATATACTGCAAAAGTAATAGCCACTGAATCGAGTGTAACACAGGACACACGCACATTAACGGTACGTGCTCTTATACAAAACAAAGATGCATCACTTATACCTGGCTCTTTTGCCAAAGTGATATTGAATTTTGAGCCCGATCCAAATGCATTGATGATCCCTTCACAAGCCATCCTTCCACAGGCAAGAGGAAAAAAAGTTGTGATCTTCCGGGATAGTGTCGCGAAATTTGTAGATGTTACAACAGGAATTCGTGATTCAGCAAGAGTGCAGGTGCTTTCAGGATTAAAACCTGGCGACACTGTGATCATAACAGGTTTGATGAGCGTGAAACCGGATGGAAAGGTGCAGGTAGGAAGAATCGTGAACAGATGATTAGTAGAATTAAAAAAGCTGAAATGCTTAATTAATTATTGTTGATTTTAAAATGAAGCCTGGCCTCCCTCTCCTTTGGAGAGGGAAAAGAGGATGAGGCCATTTACGAAACCATGAACATATCTGAACTCAGTTTACGCCGTAATGTATTGGCCATTGTGATGAGCATTGTTATAGTGGTGTTTGGCGTAATTGGATTTAAATTTCTTGGCGTCAGGGATTATCCTGCTATCGATCCGCCAAATATTAATGTTCGCACTGTCTATGCCGGCGCCAATCCTGAGATCATTGAATCACAAATTTCAGAACCGCTGGAAAAATCAATTAATGGCATTGCAGGAATTAAAAATATTACTTCTTCAAGCAGTCTTGGTTCAAGTAATATTAATGTAGAATTTAATCTCGGGGTAGACCTGGAAGCTGCTGCCAATGATGTGCGAGATAAGGTATCACAAGCAGTTCGATCATTGCCTTCAGATCTTTTGGCTCCCCCGGTCGTATCAAAAGCTGATGCCAATGCCGATGCAATCATTTCCATGACGGTACAAAGCAGCACCCGCAATCCGCTACAATTAACGGACTATGCAGAGAATGTTTTGCTGGAAAGATTGCAAACGATACCGGGTGTAAGTTCAATACAGGTTTGGGGTGAAAAATTATATGCCATGCGCATTTGGCTGAATCCTCAAAAACTATCGGCTTATAATCTTACTCCATCAGATGTCCAGGCGGCCTTACTAAAGCAAAATGTTGAACTGCCTTCAGGAAAAATAACAGGAAACGCTACTGAATTAACTGTTCGAACCTTTGGTAATCTTACAACAGAAGAAGAATTCAACAACATGATCGTCAAATCCGATTCTACCAGCGTTGTAAAAGTAAAGGACATCGGAGAAGCTGTTTTGGGCCCGGCCAATGAGGAAACGCAGTTTAAAGAAAGTGGCGTACCTATGGTGGCATTGGCATTGGTGCCCTTACCCGGTTCTAATTATGTATCGATTGCCGATGAATTTTATAAACGTTATGACCAGTTAAAAAAAGAACTGCCATCGGATATCAAACTTAACATCGCCCTGGATCAAACCAGGTTTATTAAAAGATCAATTTCTGAAGTAGAAGAAACATTGCTTGTCGCTTTTTGCCTGGTCGTACTCATTATCTATTTGTTCTTCCGCGATTGGCTGATAGCACTTCGCCCTTTGATCGATATTCCTGTTTCGCTGATCGGTGCATTTTTTATAATGTATCTCGCCGGATTCACCATCAATGTGCTTTCATTATTGGCCATTGTATTGGCAACAGGACTTGTAGTGGACGATGGAATTGTAGTCACTGAAAATATTTATAAACGTATCGAAAGAGGAATGAACAAATGGCAGGCGGCCGCTGAAGGTTCAAAAGAAATTTA
>JBIOGV010000184.1:0-7234 GCA_044448365.1 Chitinophagales bacterium | reverse complement strand
TGAATTGAAGACTGCCAGCCGTATGCTGCAATGTGCGTGGGGCTTGTAAGAATTTTGAACTTTAAGTCGTCGTTTTATGAAATGTGGAGTGTCAAAATAGGGTTACACACAACAATTTTGTTATTTGTAATTGGGAATAAGTTTGTCAGAGTCTTCAAAAGAGGACTCTGTTTTATTTCGTGAAGTACGAAGATTTTAAATTCCTGCCAGGTATTGGTTTTGGATATATTTGGCTACGTCGAAAAGATTTTTTGTTTTTTCGAATACCGCTAACTGTCTGTCGGCACCTGTGCCATTCTCAAGGATCTTGTTTACATAAGCCAGGCGATGGCGGCTACCTAAATGATCCACTACATCGTCTACAAAATCCAGGAGCTCATAGATCAGAACTCTTGTATTTACTTCTTCTTCTTTTCCAAAGTCAATAAGTCTTCCATCAATGCCATAACGGCTAGCCCTCCATTTATTTTCATTGATCAGGGCACGTGAATATTGAATAAAATTCATATTCTGCGAGCGTAGTGTATAAATTTTTGCACATATTGCCTGGAATAAGGAAGCCAGGGCAATCGTTTCATCAACTGTCATGGGCACATCGCAAATCCTGAATTCAACCGTATTAAAAAATGGATGTACACGAAGATCCCACCAGATCTTTTTCGCATTATCGATACAATTTGTTTTGACCAACAGCTTGACATAGTTTTCATATGCTTCAATACTTTCAAAGGCTTCGGGAATTCCTGTTCGCGGGAACTTATCAAATACCTTTGTGCGAAAAGATTTATAACCTGTCTGTCTTCCTTCCCAAAAAGGAGAATTGGTACTAAGGGCATAAATATGCGGTAAAAAATACCGGGTTGAGTTAGCAATGTGGTTAGCCATTTCTCTTGTTTCCATTCCCACATGCACGTGTAAACCAAAAATTAAATTACTGCGCGCGGCTTCCTGCAATTCATTTACAATTTCGTTGTAGCGTGCATGATCAGTGATCAGCTGGCTTTCCCAATGACTAAAGGGATGAGTGCCTGCAGCACCCATAGCAAATCCCAATTCTCCGGCAATGCCTGAGATTGTTTTCCTGAGAGTTGAAACATCCTGGTAGGCCTCATCAACATCATTGCAAATATCGGTGCCTACTTCAACCACAGCCTGGTGCATTTCTGCCTTCACCTTGTCCTTTATTACTTTTTGCCCTTCATGAACAATTTTTTGTTCATGACTTTTTAATTCATGTGTTGAAGGGTCAAGAACCATATACTCTTCTTCTACACCGAGCGTAAAACTTTTATAATTGAGCGTTGCCATATCTTTAATTATTAATTAGTAATGAGTAATTAATAATTCTGTTAACTAAGATTCATCTTGTTGCTGCTTCTTTTTACATAATCACCCCAGATAAGATTGTCTTTTCCTTCTTCGTTTGTGATTGCTCGTTCAATTGCATAGTTTGTCATTGTTTCGATGATCCATTCAAAATTTTCCTGGCCAACGCTCATTCGTTCTGCGTCAGGAGCAGGATTGCAAAAGTCAATAGCATAGGGTATTCCATCGCGAACAGCCAATTCGACCGTATTTAAATCGTAGCCCAGGTATTGATTGATCTTCAAAACGATTTCTTCCATTTGTTTCAGTCGTTGCTGCGATGGATTGAAATCAGCAACATAGCGCAGGTGGTGCGGGTTCCTGGGCTCATAGGACATAATGCGAACATATTTCTGGCCCACACAATAGCAACGATAGTATTCTTCAAATTGAATTTCCTCCTGCAGTAACATCACAAGCTGACCAGTTTCCCTATGTTTTTCAAAAAATTCATCGGCACTTGTGAGCCTGTAAACATTTTTCCAGCCACCTCCCGCAAAAGGTTTCATGTAAGCAGGAAAGCCTATGTATTTAAACATAGAATCCCAATCAAGTGGATACTCGAGGTTACTAAATGATTCATCGGAAGTGTCTGCCGGTAATTCTCTTGAGGGCAGAATAACTGTTTTAGGAACAGGTACGCCTACCAGGGTCATCAGGCAATTATTAAAATACTTATCATCGGCGCTCCACCAAAAAGGATTATTGATAACAGCAGTTCCGGTCAACGCTGCATTTTTTAACCATGTTCTGTAAAAAGGTACATCCTGGGATATCCGGTCAACAATTACACTATAACCGCTTGGATCTCCCTGTACGGTTTTGGAAATATGCACAGCCTCAGCGGTAATGCCGGAAATATTTTTACTGTTTATTCTTTCAACAAAGGCCATGGGAAAACTTCTTTCTTTGCCGAAAAGGATGCCAATCTTTTTCATGGTATCATTAGTTTGATCAAATGTATTTTAAAATTTCAAGAACCAAATCACGAGACTCAAATAAATTACACATGAAGAATAGAAAAAATTCTGGGCTAAAACATTTGATTTCGGTATTTATTTATTTGGAATTTGGCCCCGATATTTATCGGGATTGTTAATTGTGATTTATATTTATGATATGCAAGCTGCTAATGTTTCCACTATTCATATTGAAAGCATTACTATCCATTCCAGGTTTTTACAACGGGAAGTAAAGATTGAGTTCTATCTGCCCAAGATCATTGATACTCCGGAGATGAGTTTGTTATTGATCAATGATGGTCAGAATATGAAGGAGCTTTGTTTAACGAATATCCTGGAGAACCTGTTTGCAGGGAAATTAATCAAAACAATCCTTTGCGTGGGTATTCACGCCGGGCATGAACGTAAAATGGAATATGGCACAGCTATTCAGTCGGATTATCTTGGCCGTGGTGCAAAAGCAGGTCTTTATACCTTATTCATACTACATGAGTTGTTTCCTTTGATAAGCAAAAAATTTCATCAATTCCATTTTAGAGAAAGAGCATTTGCCGGGTTTTCATTGGGCGGTTTGATGGCACTGGATATAGTTTGGAATTATCCTCATGAATTTAATAAAGCAGGAGTTTTTTCCGGTTCATTGTGGTGGAGAAGCCTTGATCACAAACATGATGAGTATGAAGATGAGCTTCACCGCATCATGCATCAGCAAATCAGGATGGGGAAACACCATGCCGGTCTGAAATTTTTTCTGACAACCGGATCATTCGATGAAACCCATGACAGAAACAAAAATGGCATTATTGATTCAATTGATGATACGCTTGCATTAATTAATGAGCTTGAATCATTGGGATATCAAAATGAAAAGGATATCCGCTATATTAATTACGAGGACGGTAGACATGATATTGCGACGTGGGCCAGGGCAATGCCTGAGTTTTTAAAATGGGGATGGGGAAAATCAGTCTGAGATTTTTTGTTCGGGTTTGAAATTACAATTATGAATTTATGAGATAAAAAAAACCTCTCAAAAAATCGAGAGGTTCTCAAATCAATTTTGACTCCGTTTAAAATATATATTTCAAACCAAGCTGAATACCCCATGTTGTAATGGTTGAGTTCACATTTATAAATGTTGATCTCACGAGGTCGCCATTAAAGGTTGCCATTTGATAGGAGGGAATACCGTTGGTAACACTCACAAGTTTTAAAGGATTATTTACAATGTATTGTTTTTTAATTCCCCAATCATGACTCAGGAGGTTCAGGAAATTAACAACTGAGCAATCAAATTCAAGAGTGTTCCGATCGTGACCGATATTCTTAAAGAGCTCCTGCTGGAAATTGAAATCTACTCTATGGAAGAATGGAAATTTTGCCCCGTTTCTTTCTACTGTCTGGCCCATGTGCTTACTTAAATATTTATCCTGTGCCACATACTGGAAGAAAGCATCCGACTCCTGTTGGGCAGTAAATGACGGGGTTGTTCCACTGGCTGGTAAATTGACAAATTGAATTTCCGACGGATCTTTTGGAACATATATCAAATCGGCAGAGTTCCCGTCGTTATTAATATCTCCATTATAAATATAACTAAAAGTGTATGTAGGAGTGGTCCCTACCAGGCCCTGGTTTTCGCCTTCGTATATGAAAGTAAACGTTGAGGCAAGATGTTTCACATATTCAACCCTGTAAGAAAAAGTAGCCAGGATACGATGCGGAACAGCATAGGCCGAATAAGCAAGTTCCTGGTCGTTTTGAGTATTTGAAGTTGGATTCACCGACCAAACCGAGGCAGCCTGGCTTCCCGGGTTGGCGGTAACGTCGTTCGCCATTGTGTAAGTATAAGCCAGGGAACCATAGAATCGTTTTGAAAAACTCTTCGAAATTTGTGCTGTGAGTACAAAAGAACCTCCCCTATGCGTATTCTCCAAAACAATCGCGTTGGCGATACTTGTATTTAATCTCCTTACACTGGTGGCGGAGCTGCTGAAGCGACCCCTGATATCGCTTGCTCCGGCCATAACAAGAGCATCTGTTGGGCGTTGATTGGCATTGCGCATAACGGGGTCGTTGATGTCTTTCGTATATAAAGCTTCAACGGTTATGCCCCATCCTTTGCCAAGTTGTTTTTCAAAGGCAATATCCGTGCGCCATACTTGTGGAAATTTATAGTGGGGAGCTATAACCGCAAAACCACCACCGGGCGCTACACTTCCCGCCACAGTTGGAAATTGCGCTGGATTCAGGCTCTTATTATAAAACGGATTGTATGCATGAGCGTCAGGATTAAAAAGGAAATTTGTTAAGTCTGAAGGGCTCGTTATTAAAGAACCAAATGTATACATACCGCTTGTGCTTGGCGCATTCGTTAAGTAAACAAATGGTATTCGACCTGTAAATACTCCCGTTCCTCCACGAATAATCATACTCTTATCTCCATACATATCCCAGCGGAAACCAAGACGTGGCGCAAAATACAATGATGGGTCAGGCCATTTACCATCATTATAATTTGTCAGACTTCCGTCCTTATCATAGAGCGAAAGTGCGGCAATGGCAGGATTTCCCAGCGGTTGTGTAGGATATACGGGCCGATCAACGCGTAAGCCAAGTGTTAGTTTAAAATTTGGGTTGACATTGATCTCATCTTGTGCATAGAATCCCAATTGACCTACTTTCAGGTTAGCAGAAAATACTGCGTCCTGCCCCGGAACAAGTGAATAGTTGATAGAAAATAATTTGGGTGGCCTGTTGTTTATGAAATCATCCAGCGATCCAAAAACATAGTAACCCTGCGAGCCGGGCATAAACATATTTCCGACTTTTTGAAATTCGTAGGATGCGCCGGCAGTTAATGTATGTTTACCTGCAAAATAGCTGAAGTTATCTGTTATAGTAAAAATATTATTTATTACCTGGTTATTGTTGCCGTTAAAGGGCTCATTCCCGAAACTTAAATAATTATTCTTATTGGAGTTTATGATGTCTGCAAAAGGAAATGTAGTTCCATTATGCCCTTTTATAGAGCTTATTTTCGTGATCGTTGATATAAACTGGTTATTGAATCTATTGCTGAAATTACTGTTTAATTCCAGTGATCCTGTTTGAACCTTATCGACTATTTTATAGTTTATATTAGCAAAACCCATTGAGTTAGGGCCAAATCTTCCCGGGCTCGGAGTATAAACAACTATACTGCTTTGGCCGCTTGCTCCATTAATTCCTCCACTTGGACTAATTTGTGCGTCACCGGTATTTTGGAAGTCGCTGAATTTTAAAGTTAACTTATGTTTGGTGCTGATATTCCAATCGATTTTTGCAAGAGCTTTATGGTTTTTACTTGTAAAATTTGGAAAATTGTCATAAGCACCGGGATCAAAATTGTATTTGCTTTTTAAATAGTCGGACAGCGCTTTTAACGAATCAATAGATGTATTTGATACAGTCCCGCTTCCCGACCCGCCCTTTGGTGAATAGGTAACCCCGGGGAAATTTGATTGTTCTATCTCACCATTTAAAAAGAAGAATAATTTATTTTTAATGATAGGACCTCCCAGGGTGGCTCCATAAATTTTATTGCTGGTTGCAGCTGGGCTGGGTAACTCCTTACCGGCGATATTTGTGCCATTATAACTTTGATTGCGGTAAGAACCATATATACTTCCGTGAAATGTATTGGTTCCGCTTTTTGTAATTGCATTAACGCTGGCACCGGTAAAACCCGATTGTTTTACATCAAACGGAGAAAGGTTTACAGATATCTCCTGGAATGCGTCTAGTGAAATCGGGTTGCCCCCTCCGGGCAATAGATCACTTGATAAGCCGAAGTTGTTATTAAGATTGGCGCCATCTACAGTTACATTATTCATTCTATTGTCCCTTCCGGCAAAGCTGGTACCATTAGACTGCGGAGTAATTCGTGTAAAGTCAGTAATGCTACGGGAAATGGTTGGCAATGTTGAAAGTTGCCTGGAGCCGATATTTGTACTCATTCCTATTCTGTCAACAGCGGCCCTGCGGGTCCGGCCTCCTACAACAACTCCTTCCAATATTTGTGCGTTTTGACTCAGTACCGGGTTTACACTAAAAGATTGCCCTAACTCAAGATTAATATCCTCGAGCGTATAAGTTTGCAGCCCTGTAAAAGTAACCGTCAGGGTATAGGGGCCCCCTGCACGCATATTCGGAATATTGAATACACCTTCTTTTCCGGCAATAGTTTTATAAGTGGTTCCTGATTGCGTATGTACGGCCGTGACAGAAGCACCTGTCAATGGTTGACCATTGTTATCTTTAATAATGCCACTCATACTACTGGTAGTTACCTGAGCAAGAGAAAAGAGGCTTGCAGAAAAAGCAAAAAGCAAAATAGTTAATCTCTTAAGCATATAATTTTTGATTTTCGGTTGCAAAGAAATGGAATATTCTAAACTAAAAGTAGGCAAATATTAACAATTTATTACTGAGTAATAAATATTCAGAAGACAACAAAAACTGTTTCATGCTGCTTTATTAATGTTTCTTTTTTGTTACTATCTATTATTCTAAATTTTAATCAGTTTGGCTGCTTCACATAATGTCCTTCCACAAGCAACTATTTGCTGCCGTTTCCGTTTAAATGATATTTATCTTTGTAAAAAAATGGTATGCTTGATTCTATTGAAAGCGCAATTGAAGATATAAGGGCCGGTAAACTTGTAATAGTCGTTGATGATGAAGACAGGGAGGATGAAGGTGATTTCATAACGGCCGCACGAAATATAACTCCTGATGTTATCAATTTTATGACCAAATATGGCCGCGGTTTGATCTGTGTACCGCTGCTTGAAGAGCGCTGTAATGAATTAGGATTGGAATTAATGGTGAATAATAATACTGCTCTTCATGAAACTGCGTTTACT
>JBIOGV010000183.1:0-7264 GCA_044448365.1 Chitinophagales bacterium | reverse complement strand
TATACGACCTGGACGGCAACAAAGCTTGAACAAATAACTGGCGGCGATGAAAGAACAATTATTGCACCAACAAAAGGCAAAAAAGCGAATCAAAAGGAAATGATCGCAAAAGTTGATGAAGGAACCAAAGATGACAACTGGCAAAATTTTCACAATCGCGCTCTCTGGTTCGTAACTTTGTGATCACTACTTTTTCAAATCCATTACCAGTAAATATTTCCCTCCAATAGTAAGTGAAGACCCAAGATCAAAACCTACCCCTGTTGCCACGTCATACCCTTTTGTAAAATCTTTTATTCTTTCTTTGAACCGGGAAAGATCGATAGCAGATGATTTATCATTTGTATTCATCACGCACATCACGGTTTGTTTGTCGTCATAACGAAAGTAGACATACACACCATCGACAGGAACATACTGCATCATTTTACCTGTTGTAATGGCTGAAGAATTTTTTCTGAAATTGGCTAATCGTTTTATGTACTCAAAAATGCTTTCTTCTTTTTCCGTCCTTCCTTCTTTGGCGAATTTATTTGCCGGATCACCGGGCCATCCTCCCATGAAATCACGTCTTACATTGCCATCAGGATTCGTAAATCCTGTCATTAATATTTCATCGCCATAATAGATTTCAGGAACTCCCCTGAATGTGAGCAACCAGGCCAATCCCATTTTATATTTTATTGTATCCTCTCCTACCACTGAATAAAAACGAGCCAGGTCATGATTATCTAAAAATATCGTCTCACGCATGGGATCTTTGTAAACAAAATCCTGTGCTGCCGTGGTGTAAAGTTTATTTACTCCTTCTGTCCAGCCGAAATTTTCATTGATTGCCGGTTGAATGCCATAAAACAAACATTGAAAATCGGTCGTGGCCCAAAGATTACTTTTAACTGGAATATTATAATTATTCTCGCAGAAAAAACTTTGATTGGGCACACCATGCACCCAGGTTTCACCAAACATGGTGATGTTTGGATATTCATCACGCAAGGCTTTATTACAGCGATTCATGAAGGGAATATCATTATAAGGATAGGTATCGATTCTCCATCCATCCACTCCAAATTCTTCGACACACCAGATTGCATGTTGAATCAAATAATTCGCCGCATAAGGATTGCTTTCATTCATGTCAGGCATCTGCTGGGTGAACCAGCCATCGGTCATACGCTTTGTATCCGATGGCGCCGCATGAGGATCGAAAATCGTTTGATCTTTATAAGTGGTTTGAGTATAGCTTGGCCATTGATGTAGCCAGTCTTTCATGGGAGGATCCTGCACCGTGAAATGATAAAGACCGACATGATTATACACCGCATCCTGTATCAGTTTCATTCCGCGTTTGTGTATCTCATCACTTAATTTTTTATAAATTTCCGGCCCACCAAGTCTCGGCTCAATTTTATAGTGATTGGTGAATGCATAACCGTGCTCAGTTCTGTTGGGCATGTCATTTTCCAAAACTGGGGTCAGCCAAACTGTTGTGATACCGAGGTCTTTTAAATAATCGAGATGATTGATCACGCCTTGCAGATCGCCTCCATGTCTTGCGGTAACATCATTGCGATTCAAAGACTGGTCTCTCATTCCTGCAATGCGATCATTGGTTGTATCGCCATTGCTGAAACGATCGGGCATGATCAGATAAATAAAATCTTGTGAAGTGACTCCTTGCGCATATTCAGTTCCTTTTCCTTTTCTTCTTTCCTTCAATTGAAAATCAAATGCCAAAGGCTGCATATTGCTGCGGTTGAATTTGATCTTCATCGTTCCTGCCTTTGCTGATGGAGATATAGTAAGGTCAAGGAAAAGATAATTTTCACCTTCGACTTTATCGGTTCTCTCCAATTTTACACCGGGATAATTAATATCGACAGTAGTAACCGAACTTTTAATTCTGTCACTATATACCATCAATTGCACTTTATTCCATTTCATTCCCACCCACCAGTTGGATGGATAGACTTCGACAGTTTGAGCGAATGAAGAATTAAAAAAGTAAAAAGTAAAAAGTAAAAAGTAAAAAAACCGTTTCATAAGTTAGAATGATGGTTGGGTCGAAGAAGTGAAAAATATTTTTTATCTGAACAAGATCATTCTGAAATATAAAAAATGGTCATCACCAGCCTAACAATTTTCAAATCATCCATTTTCTTTAATTACCAGTTTTGCACAAATACCAGCCACCATCATTGACACACCTGCCAATGCGATCATATTGATGGAATGCCCGCCAAAAGAACTCAATAAAACGCCACCCAACAAACCTGCCCCGATTTGAGGGATCGTAATCGTTGCGTTGAAAATTCCCATGTAAACACCCGTTTGTTTCGGCGGTAATGATGAAGATAAAATAGCATAAGGCAAAGCCAAAATAGCTGCCCACGCAATTCCTACCCCGATCATTGGAACGATCAATAAATATTTATCGTGGATAAACATCATTGAGAATAAGCCCAGGCCACCGCAGAGCAACGAAACCATGTAAGTATTTTTTCTTCCGAATTTATTTGCCAGCGGAGTAATAGCCAATGAAAACAGAGCCGCGAAAATGCTGTAAATAGCGAATATCACACCTGTCCAGTTACCTGCATCATTAAATTCCTTTGAATGCGGATCGGTTGTTTTCCATATCATTTGAGCAACTCCATTGGTAGTATAGACCCACATCAGGAACAAAGCAAACCATGAAAAAAATTGCGTCACTGCAAGTTGCATCATGGCTTTGGGCATTTTGGCGACAAGTTTTACAAATGAAACCTTTTCAGTCTGCTCCTGTTCATTCAAATTGTTATACAATGCATATTCTTTTGGTGGGTATTCTTTTGTACGAAAGCTGGTCCATAGCACACTGAGTAATAAAGCAGCCCCACCAAAATAAAACGACCAAATGACTGTCGGGGCAACTTTTGCACCTTGTGCAGGTTGATTGGCAACTCCGATCCACGTTAACACAAATGGAAGCAACGACCCGGCAATGGCTCCGCCATTGATCAAAAAACTTTGAACGGAATATCCAATATTTCGTTGTCTGTCGGGCACCATGTCGCTTACCAATGCACGAAAAGGTTGCATCGTAACATTGAATGACGTGTCCATCAGCAATAGCATGGTAGCTCCAAAAAATACGGGTGCGAACAGCGTGGAAAAATGTTCAGAATTAGGCATAAAAAACATAGCGAGCGCCGAAACAAAACAACCACCAAGAATAAAAGGAATTCTGCGTCCCAGTCTCGTCCAGGTTCTGTCACTTGACATACCTATGATGGGTTGAACGATCAATCCCGCGAGTGGTGCGGCCAGCCAGAAATAACTCAGGTGTTCGGGATTTGCCCCGATGGCTGACAGAATACGGCTTGTATTTGCATTTTGCAATGAATAGCCAATTTGTACTCCAAGAAAACCAAAACTAATATTCCATATCTGCCAAAAATGTAATGCAGGTTTTTTAGCAGACTCAGTTTTAGATCCGGTGGCCGTTACAGACATAAGCAATCATTAAGGTGAAAATAACCGGAACGAAAGATAGGAAGTTTATGTAAGATGAATTCAAAATTAAAAAGGCAAAACAAATATCTCTTAAACAAATTGCATCCCACCATTGAGATTTTGACTTTTGATTTTTGACTTTTTACTTTTGCACTTTCAATTATATCACATATCCATTTGGAATGACCGCGCCTTTTTTCAAGACTACGATCCCATCTTTAATGGTGTATAATGAATGATCACTGTTTTCAAGATGAGTGCCCCCATTTATTCGAACATCATCACCAATGCGGCAGTTTTTATCGATGATCGCATTTTTTATATAACAACGCGAACCGATGCCCAATAAAGGAATACCATTTCGTTTTGTAGCTTCAATATCTTCCAGGGTTTCATAATAATCATTCCCCATTACATAAGTGCTGACGACCGTAGTGCCATGACCGATCCTCGAACGAATACCGACCACGCTGTTCTCAATACGCGATGCATTGATGATGCAGCCTTCAGTGATCAAAGTTTTTTCCAGCGTGGTGCCGCTGATCTTCGCCGGCGGAAGCATGCGAGCGCGGGTGTAGATAGCGCGACTGTTATCGAATAAATTAAAATCTGGGATATCAGCTGTTAAACTCAGGTTGGCTTCGAAGAAGGAATAGATATTTCCAATATCAGTCCAGTAACCATCATATTGGTAGCTTGCTACTTTATATTTTTTGATGGATTGAGGAATGATCTCCTTTCCAAAATCCGTTCCTTCCTTGTATTCAGATTGCAGCAAATCAAAGAGCATCTTCCTGCTGAAAATATAAATACCCATCGACGCGAGATAATGTTTTCCCAGTTTCTTCATTTCATCACCCGTATCACTTTCCCAATCTCCCAATAAATCTTTTTTTGGTTTTTCAATGAATGAAGTAATATAACCCTCTTCATCTTTTTTCATAATGCCGAAATCAGAAGCGTCTCTTGCTGTAACAGGTATCGTGGCAATCGAAATATCCGCATTCGTTTTTTTATGACCCTCCAGCATCTCATTAAAATCCATTTGATATAACTGGTCGCCGGAAAGAATGAGCACATAATCACTTTCAAAAGGGCCGATATGACGAAGGCACTGACGGACCGCATCTGCTGTGCCCTGGTACCAGGCTGGATTATCGGGAGTTTGCTCTGCTGCCAGTATATCGACAAATGCAGAGCTAAACGCACTGAAATGATAAGTGTTCTTGATATGCCTGTTCAGCGATGCAGAATTGAATTGCGTCAATACAAACATGCGGCTGATGCCGCAATTGATGCAGTTAGAAATGGGAATATCCACCAAACGATATTTACCGGCAATCGGCACTGCTGGTTTGGAGCGGCTTGCTGTAAGTGGATACAGCCTCGTTCCTGCCCCGCCTCCCAAAATGACTGCTAAAATTTCCTGGCTCATAAATATTAGATGATAAATATAAAGATGAAAGATGATAATTTTTTATTTCGAAACATCAATCCTGGCTTTTGTTGTTTTTATGCTTGCAATCAGAATTTTCAACAATTCTACCGCATCTTGCTTGATTGAATCATACATTCTCTGACTAACAAAGTCTGTCGCAATCAATAAATCCAGCCAGTAATTGCACTCATTAATTTCCTTTAATCCAATATTCAACTTGTGAAGAAAATCCTTTCGGCTTTCAGCATGTTTTGCTTCTCTCACAATTGCTCCTACTGAAGTACCAGACCTTAATATTTGTTGGGACAACTCATATTCATGGTAAGTCTTCCTCAAATACCTGTAAAGTTTAATTATTCTTACAGCGAAATCAAAACTTTTTATTTTTAGGATACTTTCTTTGCTCATAAGATGATTTTAGTTTTGAATGATAAGGTTTACATGCCAAAACTAAGAACTATCATCTATCCACTATCCTTTATCATCTATTTCAAAGATTGATACAACTGAATATACTCTTTTGCCGATGCCTCCCATGAATGATCGATCCCCATCATGTATTGCTGCATCCAGCCCAATAAATTTCTTTTGTGATAATAAAGATCGATGGCCCTGCCCACAGAATAGGTAATATCGCCCACCGTGGGTTTGTCAAACCGGATACCAAAACCCTGGTATTCTCCAAAATCCTTTACAGTATCGATCAATCCGCCAACGCTGCGGACCATGGGCACTGTTCCATATCTCAATGCATACATTTGATTTAATCCGCATGGTTCTACACGACTTGGCATTAGAAGAAAATCAGCACCCGCATATAATAAATGACTCAGAGGTTCACTATAACCAATATAGGTGTTGACATAACCACCGAATTGATGTTTGATAGTCTCCAATTGGTTTTCTACCTGGGGCTCCCCGGAACCAAGCACCAAAAAATTACAGTTGCCATGATGCTGGTAGATCGATGAACTAATACTTTCCGGCAACAGGTCTGCAGCTTTCTCCCCAACAAGACGACCGACAAAAACGATCAATGGCTTTTCAATGTCCAAACCAAACTGGCCGCAGATCTCTTTTTTATTTTTCTGTTTCCCTTTCTCTACTTTTTCTGCGTCGTAGTTTTTTGCAAGAAAATTATCCGCAGAAGGGTTCCAGACATCCGTATCAATACCGTTTAAAATACCGGCACATTTTCCTTTCTCATATTCAAACAAATTTTCAAGACCATTAGCCATATATTTTAGCTCACCCAAATAACTGTGACTTACAGTCGTTACTTTCCAGGCGCTCTTTACAGCAGAGGCCAATGGGTTTATTGTATGATTCCATTCCAGCAGTCCTCCCTTCCAGGTATCCCAGGCAGGCAAGTAATAACTTTTATCCCAACTTATCCATCCCTGGTATTGAGCATTATGAATTGTAACTACAGTGGGAATATCGGCAAGATGCCTGAAAGCGTAGCAATACTTCAACATAAACGGGATCAGTGCCGCATGGTGGTCGTGCACATGGACTACATCGGGTTTGTGCTGCCATTTGCTGAGCCAGTCACAAACCGCTATCTGGAAAGAAGTAAATCGTTCTGTATCGTCATCGTATCCATATACTTTTTCACGATCCAATAGTCCATTTATATCAATAAGATAAAGATCAAAACCAAGCCTATTTGTTTTTTCTTTGATCACATTATAGTTAAACCAGTGCGGGCCCAGGTATTGACTCGATTGATGAACCAATTCCCATTCATTCTCATACAAAAATTTTGTCCGGTACATAGGCATCACCACCTTAGCGGTATGACCTTCTTTTACCTGGTATTTAGGCAAAGCTCCCACCACGTCCCCAAGGCCGCCCACTTTTGCTACGGGATAACATTCGGCTGAAACATGAATTATCTCCATTTGATAAAAATATTCTATTCTCAAATTAATTAAGATTTTATTATCTCCCTATTTAATTTGTTTTCCAGACACAATTATATTTGTTCAACTCGCCTATATTTGTTCCATTCTTACGCAGAAGGATTTTTTTGCATTGATGAATTCTGATTATTTTGAGAACCAATTAAAAACAAAACGATTGCATTATGGCAACAGCAATGGTATCCAGCCGGCCTGTGGCAAGTTCCTCTCAAGGCCATGTTCCAACTAATTATGGAGCACTCAGCACATTGGTAATAGTATTTTTCTTTTGGGGATTTATTGCTTCGGGCAACAGTGTCTTCATTCCATTCTGTAAACATTTTTTTCATCTTGATCAATTTCAAAGCCAGTTAGTTGACTTTGCCTTTTATACCGCTTATTATATCGGTGCATTATTATTATTTAT
>JBIOGV010000182.1:0-7302 GCA_044448365.1 Chitinophagales bacterium | reverse complement strand
CCTCCGCTTTTAATAGCGCCTGCTGCACGATCACCGATTTTTAAAAAGCTCATCAACCCACTTGACGTACCGCCACCACTTAATTTTTCACCTTCACCGCGAAGATTCGAAAAGTTTGTTCCAACCCCTGAACCATATTTAAAAATTCTTGCTTCACGAACCCAGAGGTCCATAATGCCGCCATCATTTACCAGGTCGTCATCAACACTTAGAATAAAACAAGCATGTGGCTGAGGGCGTTCATATGCTGACGTAGACTTTTTCAATTGGCCATCAGCCGGGTCAACATAATAATGTCCCTGTGGCTTCCCCTTAATGCCATAGCTTTCATACAAACCTGTATTGAACCATTGCGGCGAATTGGGAACACACATTTGGTTCAAAACAGAATAGACCAATTCCTCATAAAAAATTTGAGCATCCTTTTCCGAAGCGAAATATCCATAGCGTTCTCCCCAAACCTTCCAGCAATTGGCAAGACGATGAGCTACTTGTTTGGCACTTGTCTCACGACCTAACGAGCCATCTGCCTGTGGCACTCCGGCTTTGCGAAAATATTTTTGGGCAAGTATATCGGTAGCAATCTGGCTCCATTGTTTGGGAACTTCTACATGATTCATTTCAAATACAACCTCACCACTTGGATTGCGAATCACGCTGGTGCGATAATCATATTCAAACTGGTCGAAGACATTTACTTCATCTTTTGTAAAGCGACGACGAAACTGCAACCCCGTCTTGCGGGAATTTTGTTTTTGGGTAACCATAATTAAAAAGAATTTAGTTGGGTTGATTGACGGCTCTATGGATAAGAGGTGATGACGAAAGTATTTTTATCATTATTCATTTCAAACCCTCAAATATTAACACAATGTGGATAAGCAATTGAAATGCCTGTTCGCATTGAATTTCCTTTTTTTTCAACATTTTTTATTAAAAAAAATTTTGGAAAATTGGTAGTCTATTTGTAAAAATAAAAATCGAAATCCTTTTTGTCCTGAAAGCCAAAACCAGCAAGCATTTGTCGAAAACAATCCTCCAAAAGGCCTGAAAATGCTGATGTTTTCATAAATAGATCGGTTGAAATGCTTGCCCCTAAGTAACTTTACGATTACAATAAATTAAAAAATTGATAACATTAAAAATTTCATTCTTTAAAAATTTTTTATGAGACGTTTTTGTAGTTATTTGCAACCAGACTCTTTAAAATAAATTTTTTACTGGCAAACATTCTTCCATCATCAAGGTAAACTCTGACCATTAAAAATCATAAAGCCGCAATTTTTTTTGCATTTTTGTATATCTAAAGGAATTGGATGAAGACGAAAATTTACAAATCGCTTGAAGAAAGAAAGAAGACCGGCCATAAATCGTTCGCAGTCCTTATCGATCCAGATAAAGTAAATCATTCCCTGCTGAATGAATTGATGGATCTTTCAATAACTGCAACTGTTGATTATTTTTTGGTGGGTGGAAGTCTTGTTATCAGCAATCATTTGGATGATGTGGTGAAGCACATCAAAGAAAATTGTTCCATTCCTGTTATCCTGTTTCCGGGAAGTCCCACTCAGCTCAGCAAGTATGCTGATGCGCTCCTGTATCTTTCCCTCATCTCCGGCCGCAATCCTGAATTGCTGATCGGGCAGCATGTAGTTTCCGCACCATCAGTAAAACAAAGTGGCCTGGAAATTTTATCAACCGGCTATATGGTTATTGATGGCGGCGCCCCTACAACGGTTTCATACATCAGTAATGCTTCTCCTATTCCGCATGATAAAAATGAAATTGCCATGTGCACCGCTATGGCTGGTGAAATGCTGGGCATGAAACTAATTTATATGGATGCAGGAAGCGGGGCCAAGCGACCGATCACTGAATCGATGATCCAGTCCGTTGCTGAAAAAATTGAAATGCCATTAATCATTGGCGGCGGTATCATTGAACCGGAAAAAGCTTACCGCAATTGCAAAGCTGGAGCCGATATAATTGTAGTCGGTAATGCCATTGAAAAAGATTCTTCACTGATCAAAGAAATGAGTGCCGCCGTACACTCGGTACCGGTGAAGATTTGAGAAGCGTCATTGCGAAGAGAAGCCGAAGCAATCTTTTCCTTTTTTGTAGCCGGCATTTGTAATTCTATTAAGCTTCTGTTGCCTGCCTGTCCGGTAGGCAGGCGTCGCTCTCTTGTACGTTCAGTAATTCCATTCTGCAAATCACTTCAACTCTTCCACCTTCACCCTTGTTGGTGTATCCTTTCCGGAAATAATAGTTTTTGAGCTGAGTGCAATGGATTTTATGATCATCGCCATGTTATCCATGTCAAGCGTTTCGAACTGGTCACTTACTTTATGATAATTGGGCTCGCTGTCCATTTTGGAAGTGGAGATGGTATGAGCCGGAACACCCAGCCTGGCCAGCGTTGCATTATCTGACCGATAAAATAAATTTTGTTGGGTGTAGGGATCCGGGTAAAATATAAAACCGGTTCCTTCCAAATTTTTTTGGAGAATTTGTCCCATGTCCGTCTTTTCGTAGCCGGTGATGTAGGCCGAGTTCTTTCCCCATTTGCTTTCCGTTCCGATCATTTCAATGTTGAACATGGCCATTACTTTAGACGGATCGAACTGCCTGGAAAAATATTGCGAGCCATACCCGCCGAGCTCCTCCGCCGTAAAAGCAGCAAATACAATGGTTCTTTCATTATTACCAAGCGCTTTAAAATATTTTGCCAGCATGATCACAGCCGTTGTTCCCGCCGCATCATCGTTTGCCCCGTTGTAAATGGAATCACCATTCACGGGCTTCCCAACTCCCAAATGATCATAATGACCTGAAAAAATTACGTATTCATCCTTCTTTCCTTTTCCCGGCAATACTCCTACCACGTTCGCCAATGACTGTTCTGTAATTTCATGCTTTGCTTCAATATTGAATTTTTTGGGAACAGTGTTGCCTAAAACGAATACAAAACTTTTTTCCGTTTTAAAAAGAGAACGTTTCAGATTTGTCAATCTTGAAAACTCCGAAGAAAAACTATTATCCACCAGAACGATCACATTTCTATTTGTCCGCATCATTGAAGAAGCTGAAGAAAAAAGATTCTCACCTTCTTTAATATTTGCAAATGAATAACCCGATGATTCATCAATGTGCAGATCGGGCTGACAGGTAATGACAATAATATTTTTTGGATCAATGGCGTTTCCATCAAATGTGGCGGATACACTGATAAACCGAGGGCGAACGATTGCAAATTCCTGTTTGTAAGTTTTGTTGTCATTGAAAGTTTGCAAACCGATTTTACTGAATTCGCCGGCAATAAAGTCAGCAGCCCTGTCAATATCGGGAGTAAATGTCCTGCGACCTCTCATATCATCAGAAGACAAAGTCTTTTCAATCCGTTCAGCTTCTTTACTATTAATGATGCCGTCAATCTTAGCTTGCGCAAATAAAAAAGAGGTTGTTACTGTGAACAACCCCGTTAAGAAGCATTTTTTCATGAGCCTCACCCTCTGTCCCTCTCCTGCAGGAGAGGGAGGCCAGGCTTTTGAAATTTTTTGATCCATATTACTAACTTATGATCTTCATTAATTTTTATCATCATCAGCAGATTTGCAAATTAGCACATTACAGACTCATCATCTCTTTAAACTTCACCGTTTGCCTTCTGCTTACTTCTATTTTTTCACCACCTTTTATTTCCAATAATAATCCCCCGTTGAAATAAGGCTCTATTTTGTCGATCATTCTCAGGTTTACAATATGTTTTCGATTGGCTCTGAAAAACATTTTTTCATCCAGTCTTTCTTCCAGCGCATTCAGAGATTTTAGAATAAGCGGTTTATTGGTGGCAAAAAAAACTTTTGCATAATTGCCCACACTTTCAAACAGCCTGATATCACTTAATTTTACAAACCAGCAGCGTTCTCCATCTTTTACAAACACCTGGTCATTTTCTGTCAACATGCTCTTGTTTACATTCTCACCATTACTTACAGGTTCTTTTGTCTCTATAAAATGTAGTTTTTGAATAGCATCAGCCAGTCGCTTTGGCTCTACAGGTTTTAGCAAATAGTCCAGTGCATTTACTTCAAATGCTTTCAGCGCGTACTCATCATACGCTGTTGTAAAAATTACATTGGGAGATTTTTCGAGACTCGATAACATATCAAAGCCGGTTTTACCAGGCATCTGGATATCAAGAAAGATCAAATCAGGATTTTGCGCCTCGATCTTTGTAATGCCTTCTTCGGCATTAGCGGCTTCATCTACAACTTCCACTTCGGGGAAATCCTGTAATAGCTTACGCAGTTCGGCTCTTGCCAGCCGTTCGTCATCAATGATAATTGCTCTCATGTAAATATGTTTAATTCATTTGTACGGGGATAAGCACCCTTGCTTCTACGATCGAAGGGGTTACCTGTTTAATTTCAAAACTTGCTTTGTCACCGTATAATAAACCAAGCCGGTTCTGTGTACTCGATAATCCAAAACCTTCTGCATTCAATCCACCATTCAAACTGCCCGTATTCTGAACAGCCAGTTCATGGTATTGATTTTTGTAATCAGAAATGATCTTTATCACACCGCCCCTGATGTGTTTACTGATCCCGTGCTTGATCGCATTCTCCACCAATGTTTGCAGCATCATAGGAGGAACCTGCTGGTCCAGTGTATCCTCATCGATCTCATACTCCACTTTCAACCGGTCTTCAAAACGCATGTTTTCAAGCGCAAGATAATCTTTCACAATATTAAGTTCTTTCTCAAAACTCACAGTTTCCGCTTTATCAACCTGCATACTGCTTCTTAAAATATTGCTAAGTTCAGTAATGGCTGTTCTTGCACGGGATGGATTTTCATCAATCAATGCCCTGATGCTGTTCAGGGAATTGAAAATAAAATGAGGATTGATATGAGCCTTGATCGTTTTTAATTCCAGTTCTTTGATCAAAGTTTCCAGTTGAAGCGTATCGAGTTGTTGCCTGCGACTCTTTTCAATAAAATGATAAAAATAATAGATCAATACCCAGGGCAAAATGAAAAGACCATTGTCGACTGTGGATCCAGCCAGGCGTGCGGCAAAACTCAATTTCTTTCCACTATCCACTCCCAGATTAAAGAAGTCGATCGCTCCCAGGACTATAAGACTAAAAATCAAAGAAGTAATGATCATAGCAATGACAAGTTTGGGAATCACTTTTTCAACAGATTCCATGGTCCATCGGCGCCATTTTATGAACAACCTTAGTATATGTGTGATTCCTATGCCGGCAACAAACACAATTAGTATACGACTTAACAATACATTTGTGGAAATAGGCACCTGGTAGGAATAAGCAAAAAACAGCATAATCATACCCACCAATCCCCAACCAGCGAACTGGCAAAACCAATATCTTGAATTTGCACTACTCATAGCCGGCAAATTAGCCAATGATTTCTTCGTCCCGCGCTGTAAATATACCAGTGGAAGATAAGTCTTACAAATGGAGCAAAAAAATCTTTAAAACCCGCATTCCATCTGAAAAGCCCGCCACCAGCAACAATTGTAATGAACTTTCTTAAATAGCGACACTAAAAATGTAATTTTACGCGTTAATAAGCGTCATGGAAATTAAAGCAGGAGAATTATTAAAGCAGATCAATTCCCCCGAAGACATCAAAAAACTTTCCCGTGAAAAGCTTCACCAGCTTTCCGATGAACTTCGTCAGTATATTATTGATGTTGTAAGTGTACATGGCGGTCATTTTGGAGCCAGCCTTGGTGTAGTTGAATTGACGATCGCCCTTCACTACATTTATAATACTCCTTACGATCAATTGGTTTGGGATGTAGGTCACCAGGCGTATGGTCATAAAATTCTTACTGGTCGCCGGGATAATTTTATTACAAACAGGAAATATAAAGGATTAAGCGGCTTTCCAAAAAGAAGTGAAAGCAAGTATGACAGTTTTGGAGTTGGACATTCCTCTACTTCTGTTTCTGCCGCTTTAGGAATGGCAATGGCAGCAAAATACAAAGGTGAAACAGACCGCAAAACAATTGCAGTGATTGGTGATGGCGCCATGACGGCCGGTATTGCATTTGAAGCGCTGAATCATGCGGGTGTCGCTGATACAGATATACTCATTATTCTGAATGATAACTGTATGAGCATTGATCCAAATGTTGGCGCCTTAAAAGAATACCTGACCGATATCACAACGTCTCCAACTTATAATAAGGTAAAGGATGATGTTTGGAAACTGCTTGGAAAATTACCGGTAGGGAAAAATTTTACAAGAGCGATGGCTCATAAACTTACCGAAGGTTTGAAAGGCATGGTGAGCAGCAGCGCCAACCTCTTTGAAGCATTAAAGCTTCGGTATTTTGGCCCGATCGATGGTCATAATGTAACCAAACTCATTGATACATTACGGGATCTTAAAGAAATTCCGGGACCTAAATTACTGCACGTACTTACAGTAAAGGGAAAAGGGTATGATCTTGCTGAAAAGGATCAAACCAAATGGCATGCACCTGGTTTGTTTGATAAAATAACCGGTGAGATCTATAAAAAGAAATTTGATATTCCCCAGCCACCCAAATACCAGGATGTATTCGGGCATACAATCATTGAACTGGCAGAAAAAAATGACAGGATATTTGGCATTACCCCGGCCATGCCATCGGGTTCTTCATTAAGATTTATGATGGAGAAAATGCCAAACCGTGCATTTGATGTTGGCATTGCTGAACAACATGCAGTAACACTCAGTGCAGGCATGGCTACCCAGGGCATGAAAGTGTTCTGCAATATTTATTCTTCCTTCATGCAACGGGCATATGACCAGGTAATACATGACGTAGCTATTCAAAATCTTCCCGTGATATTTTGTTTAGACAGAGCGGGATTGGTGGGTGAAGACGGGCCAACGCATCACGGCGCTTATGATATCGCCTACATGCGCTGCATACCGAACATGATCGTCAGTGCACCGATGAATGAAAGTGAACTGCGCAACCTGATGTATACTGCACAATTGGATTCTACAAAAAATCCTTTTGTGATCCGCTATCCGCGCGGAGAAGGTGTGATGCCTGAATGGAAAACTGAAATGAAAGAAATTCAGATCGGTAAAGGAAGACGACTCAGAGAAGGGCAGGATATTGCGATTCTTTCATTAGGGCACCCGGGAAATTTTGCTGCTTCCGCCATTCGCGATCTGAAAAATGATGGATTGAACCCAGGACATTATGATATGCGTTTTGCAAAACCCGTTGACGAAGTGCTGTTGCATGAAGCCTTACATAAATAT
>JBIOGV010000181.1:0-7370 GCA_044448365.1 Chitinophagales bacterium | reverse complement strand
CTGTGAGTGGCAAAAAAAAGATAATCCTGAAAAATTCGACGGAGCTTATAAACCGAACTCGGAGCGAAATATGTCCTGGTAAGTGCGGCCAGAGGTAAGACGTGTACCCGTTTTATCATCAAGAATAAATAAAAAGCGTCCGCTAAAATGGCGATGCATTTCCCGGATCTTGTCCTTATTGATAATATACGAACGATGAATTCTGCAAAAAACCGGGGGTAATTTTTCAGCAAGTATAGTAAGAGACTGATCGGTCAAATACTTCTGCCCGTCAATTGTGAATACACAGACATATTTATCCTGGGCTTCCAGATAGGCGATGTTTTCAAAACGTATAAGATTGATCCTGTCTCCTGTTTTAATGGGTAGTGCAGTGGCCTTTTTGGGCGCCTGGAACTGACGAATAATCTCCTGTAGTCCATTTATATTAATGGATTGATTCAACCGGCCAAACTCTTTCAGCTTTTCTATACTTTGCCCGAGCCTTTCTTCTTTGATAGGCTTTAGCAGGTAATCGATGGAGAACGTTTCAAAAGCCTTGATCGCATATTGCTCGTAGGCAGTAGTAAATATGATATTTGGTCTTTTACTGAGTCGCTCGATCACTTCGAATCCTGTAAGATCGGGCATTTGTATATCAAGAAAAATAAGATCAGGATTCAAACTTTCAATTTTTTCAATTGCCTCTTTTCCATTACTGGCCTCAGCTATTACTTCTACAACATGATTGTGCTCCTCTAAAAGATTTTTCATCAATCTTCTTGCAGCAGGTTCATCATCTATCACTATCGCTTTAAACACCTGGTTCATTTTTTAATAATTTATGAATATTGATAGAAACTTTTTTTTGAGGATGATTAATGAAAAGGATCTCATAGCTGCCCGGGAACAAAAGATCGAGCTTATCATAGATACTTTTTACTCCATACCCCGGTGATAATTCATCAGGAAATGAAGGCCCGTTATCAGCAACATTGATCTGTAAGCCACCGTCGTTTTCTTTCACTTCAATACCTATCTCCGTCATTTTGCCGGTTGCTTTCAGTCCGTGTTTTACCGCATTTTCAACTATAGGCTGTAATACAAAACGGGGGATCAAATAATGACTAACATCCTTTCCCAAACTGATTGTGTAGTTCAATTTATCCTCAAACCTGATCTTTTCAATGGCGAGGTACACTTCGGTCATGTCTAATTCTTCCTTTACCGTTGAATAATTATGATCACTGTAATTAATGCTATAGCGAAAAAGATCGGCCAGGGCTATTGTCATTTTTCTCGCTTTTCTTCCATCAGTAACAGAAAGATCGGCGATTGAATTTAATGCATTGTACAAGAAATGAGGATTGATCTTTGAATGAAGAGCGTCCAGTTCAGCCTTGGTTTTTAAGGCCTGTAATTTTGAAACTTCCAGTTCTTTTTCATTTAACTTCCTTGCCCGTTCAATATCCAAATAGCTCATTGTTATGTATACAAACCCCGTCATACAGGCAGTATAAAAATTAAACAATAGCGTAAACTGGATGTTGTCTAAAGAGGCCCCTTTTCCCAAAAATTCATTTCCCAAATAATTTAACGGTAAACTCATGATCATTGTGCAAACGATGATCGTAAAAAGAATAGTACCCATTTTTTTACGAAAAGAAACTTGCCTTCGATTGAGATATTTTATTAACCCCCATGAAATATTAAAAACAAAAAGAACTTCAATGGTCGCTGCAATGCAATCCAAAAAATAATAATTAAGAAGCTTGTGATTGTAATAGGCAGAATAAAAATCGGGTGTAGTAGGTGAAACCGACAAAATAAGACATAATGCTATCATCCATACGGCAATATTCTTTCGAAGCAATTCATTTTTGATCTGTCGCCGGAAAAGTCGGTGAAACTTAGCAAGCAGGTATAAGCCTACCACCAGCATACATGCTGAAAACAATACGAGAATAACCAGGTGAATAAAATCAGGTGCCTTCATAACAGCCAAATTAAAAAAAGGTATTGGGAAAACAGTAATGTACTTCGCAAACTGCAAAATTTAAGGAGCGAACAGACTATATTGCATCGAAATTCGCAATGATGATCGACTTCAGATCGGATACAGTTACCAGGCCAACTGCCGGGATGATGGAAGCCATGATGAATGCGAAAGTTGGAGATGACGTCTTTGGTGATGATCCTTCTATTAATGAACTGGAGCAGCTGTCAGCAGATATGTTTGGAATGGAAGCTTCTGTTTTTTGTCCTTCAGGCACTATGACCAATCAAATTGCGATCAAATGCCATACTCAGCCAGGTGATGAGGTGATCTGTGACGAGAGTGCTCATGTGTACCAGTATGAAGCTGGCGGAATTGCATTCAATTCGGGAGCCTCTGTAAAACTTTTAAGGGGTGACAGAGGCAGAATAACCGCCGAACAGGTAAGAACCTCGATCAATCCTGATGACAATCACAAAGCCCATACAAGCCTGGTTTGTTTGGAAAATACTTCCAATCGTGGTGGTGGTAGTTGTTATGACTTTACGGAAATAAAAAGAATCCGGCAGGTTTGCCAGGAAAATAATTTAAAGTTTCATCTTGACGGAGCGAGATTATTTAATGCACTTGTTGAAAAAAAAGAAACACCAAAACAATATGGTGAGATCTTTGACAGTATTTCAATTTGTTTAAGCAAGGGTTTGGGTTGTCCTGTAGGGAGTTTGTTACTGGGCAAAAAAGATCTTATCAGGAAAGCGAGAAGAGTAAGAAAAGTTTTCGGAGGGGGTATGAGACAAGCCGGTTTTTTAGCGGCAGCAGGCATTTACGCCTTACAAAACAATGTCGATCGCCTGAAAGAAGATCATCTCCATGCCAAACAAATTGGCAATGTTTTACAAAAAAAAAAGTTTGTAAAAATTCTCCTGCCTGTTGAAACCAACCTGGTCATTTTTGAAGTGGATGATTCAATAACTGCCCCTGCTTTGGTTGAAAAGCTAAAAGAGAAAAATATTTTAGGTTACGCTATTGCCGCAAACCGTGTAAGACTGGTAACGCACCTGGATATAACCAAAGAAATGGCCGAAAAAACAGTTGATATCATCGAAAGAATTTAGAAACCGATTATTGCAAACCATAATCTAAAAAACCTTTCATGTTTCCCAAGATCAATCCCACTGAAACAAATGCCTGGCAGCAATTAAAGCAGCATTATGAAGAGATGAAAAACGTCAGTATGAAAAAAATGTTTCATGATGAAAAAGATCGCTTTTCAAAATTCTCAGCAAGCATTGGAGATATTGTTTTTGATTACTCCAAAAACAGGGTCAGCGAAAAAACCATTCAATTATTACTTCAGTTAACCGAAGAATGCAAAGTAAAAGACGCTATTGAAGGTATGTTCAACGGCGACAAGATCAATGAAACTGAAAACAGATCGGTACTGCATGTGGCGCTACGAAACTTTTCAAAACAACCAATGTATTCGGAGGGGAAAGATGTAATGCCCCAGGTAAAAAAAGTGTTAAAGCAAATGAAGAATTTTTGCGATGAAATTCACAGTGGAGAACGGAGGGGATATTCAGGAAAAAAGATCAAATACATCGTAAATATCGGGATTGGTGGTAGTGATTTGGGACCGCAGATGGTAACTGAAGCATTGAAACCTTACTGGATCAAAGATATTCAAACGTATTTTGTATCCAATGTTGATGGAACTCATATTGCAGAAACATTAAAAAAAGTAAAGCCCGAACGAACTCTTTTCCTGGTCGCCTCGAAAACTTTTACTACGCAGGAAACGATGACCAATGCCCTCACCGCAAGGGAATGGTTCTTAAAAAAAGCAAAAGATGAAAAACATATCGCAAAACATTTTGCAGCCTTATCAACCAATGAAAAAGAAGTTGTGAAGTTTGGAATTGATAAAAAAAATATGTTTGAGTTCTGGGATTGGGTCGGTGGACGTTACTCGTTATGGAGCGCTATTGGTTTATCCATTGCTCTCACGATTGGTTATAAAAATTTTGAGCAATTGTTAAAAGGCGGCCATGAAACGGATACCTATTTCAGATCGACGCCGTTTGAAAAAAATATCCCTGTGATCATGGCATTGATCGGTCTCTGGTATACTAATTTTTTTGGTTCACAAACTGAGGCCATTCTTTCCTACGATCAATACATGCATCGTTTTGCCGCTTATTTTCAACAGGGAAATATGGAAAGCAACGGTAAAAGCGTTAACAGGAATGGAGAGCCCGTTTCTTATTCAACAGGGCCTGTCATCTGGGGTGAACCGGGGACAAATGGGCAACATGCTTTTTATCAGCTCATCCACCAGGGAACCGTTCTAATTCCATGTGATTTTATTGCGCCTGCTCAAACTCATAACCCCATTGGTGATCATCATCAAAAACTTCTTTCTAATTTCTTTGCTCAAACAGAAGCCCTGATGAATGGCAAAACGGATGAAGAAGCACAAAAGGAATTAGAAAAAACAGGACTGACTTCTGAAAAAATTGCAAAGGTTTTACCCTTCAAAGTTTTTACAGGAAATAAGCCCACCAATTCGGTCCTTATCAAAAAAATTACTCCATTTACTTTGGGAGAACTGATCGCATTGTATGAACACAAGATTTTTGTCCAGGGAGTGATATGGAATATTTTCAGTTTCGATCAATGGGGCGTTGAACTCGGAAAACAACTGGCTAATAAAATCCTGCCTGAATTAGAAAATGAGGATACCGTTGAAGGCCATGATAGTTCCACAAACAATTTGATGAATACGTACAAAGAAATGAGAAAATTGAAATAAAAAACTCCGGTACGACCGGAGTTAACTTCATGATCAATTTCTTTGTTACCATTTATCTACTTCTTCATGCGAAGAGGAGGTATTATTTTCAGCAGTTGCAGTGGGTGCCGGCAACTCTGTTTCAGTCTCTGCCTCTGGTTCTGCCACAACAGCTTCGGCACTTTCAACCCCGTCATGCTCTGCGGGCACTTCATCATGGTTGTATGCATCAAAATTGAAATCAGGCATTAGCTCGGTTTTTACATAATCCACTGATTCGCCCAATGCTTTGATGAACTTGTTGAAATCTTCTTTGTAAAGAAAGATCTTGTGCCTGTCGTAACCGTTATCGTTAAAACGTTTACGGCTTTCAGTAATGGTAAGATAGTAATCGTTAGCCCTGGTTGCTTTTACATCAAAAAAATAAGTTCTGCGTTTACCAGCACGAATTCGCTTGCTGTAAATACTTTCCATTTTCTTTTCATTGTTGTCGTACGCCACATTGATAAATTTTACAGTTAATAATCTTGGTTTATAAAAATTACAAATATAAATATGTTTTTGAAACAGCCAAATCCGAAAAGACCCTTTATTCGGCCAGGAATAGTAAAAGTTTAGAATTCTGAATTTTCTTCCTGCTTTTGTTGTCTTTCGTATAAGGTAGCATAATAACCATTGCGGGAAAGAAGCTCTTCATGAGTGCCTTGCTCTACAATCTCTCCTTCTTCCAACACAACTATTTTATCAAAATGAAAAAGCGAAAAAATGCGATGCGTTATGATAATTGCAGTTTTATCCTTTAAATAATTATAGAGATTCCCAATGATATCTTTTTCAGTGCGGGCATCGACCGCGCTCAGGCAATCATCAAAAATAACAAGATTGGGTTCTTTTATCAGGGCCCTGGCAATTGATATCCGTTGTTTCTGTCCACCGCTTAATGTAACTCCCCTCTCTCCAATAAGGGTTTCATATTTTTGCGAAAACAATTCGATCTCTTTATCAACGCTTGCCTGCGTTGCAGCTTTCAACACTTCGCCGGCTTCATCAGTTTTAAGCCCAAACCGGATATTATTATTTACTGTATCACTGAAAAGAAAAACGTCCTGTGGCACATAGCTGATCTGTTCTCTTATATCGCGGAGGTCAAGCTTCTGTATATTTAGGCCATCCAGTTCAATTTCACCATTGGTTGCATCGTACATTCGCAAAAGCAATTGAGCAATCGTAGACTTGCCACTTCCTGTGCGGCCAACTATAGCAATCTTATTACTTTTTTTTATTTCAAGATTAAAGTTTTTTAATGCTTTAATTCCTGTATGGGGATAAATAAAATTCACATTCCTGAAACTGATATTGCCCTGCAAAGAAGTTTTTTCCGGGGTGAGACTATTCCTGATGACGGGTTCAGTTTGAAGAAATTCATTTAATCTTTTTTGCGATGCTGCCGCCCGTTGTATCATGCTGGCCGTCCATCCAATTGCAAATACCGGGAATGTAAGCATGTTAATATAAATTACAAATTCAACGATCAGGGGCAAGCTTGTTTTGTCGGGATTGTAAATATGATGTATTCCGCCAATCATGATAGTAAGTAACGTGCTAAGCCCGATCAGCAATGTCATGGAAGGAAAATAAATGGCTTCTACTTTCGCCAGGCCAATCGCATTCTTTTTATATTCATCACTATTGGTTTTAAAAAAGCCAAGCATTGCATGCTCCTGAACATACGATTTTATTACGCGTATGCCGGAATAGGATTCCTGCGCATTCGTGGTAAGACTGGCAAGCAGCGCCTGTATATGTTCGCTTCTTTTATTGATGATGGTATTGACATAATAAATAGTAATGGCTAAAATAGGAAGAGGTGCTAATACATAAAGAGTCAATTCCGCATCCCTTTTAAACATAAAAAATAAACTAAACGAGATCACTGCAATAAGATTGACCAGGTACATAATAGCCGGTCCAGTAAACATTCTTACCCTGCTTACATCTTCCGCTATGCGACTCATCAGGTCACCCGTACTGTGTGTTTTGTAAAAAGCGGTATCCAATTGCTGGTAGTGCCGGTATACTTCGTTTTTCTGATCATATTCAATATGGCGACTCATGACTATGATCGTTTGCCGCATCAGGAACATAAAAAAGCCACGAAGCAAAGCCAGCACAAGAATCGTAATGCCACAAATAGCAACCACATTGCCACTCTTTAATCCATCAACCCAGTCAATAAATTTTTTAACCAGTATATCGTAATTCGAAGAAAGTGATTTTGGATGATTGCCCGGCAGATGCTGCTGAACAAAATCAATAACAAAACCTGTCACCTGCGGGGACAAAATCCCAAAATAGTTGGAGATAATAATAAAAAGAATTCCGATTCCTAACCGAACCCTGTATTTCCAGAAATATTTTTTTAGTGCTTTGAGATGTTTCAAGAAAAAGATTTATGCGAATTTAAATGAAGCAGGATTATTTTTTGGCAGTTAAGGTATGGCATCCTTATTTTGCACCCGGAGAGATGGCAGAGTGGTCGATTGCGGCGGTCTTGAAAACCGTTGACCCAAAAGGTCCGGGGGTTCGAATCCCTCTCTCTCCGCT
>JBIOGV010000180.1:0-7469 GCA_044448365.1 Chitinophagales bacterium | reverse complement strand
GGAGGCAATTCGGTAAGTGGATTTTCTATTGACAATTTTGATGGAGATGGGAAGCCAGATCTGGCAGCCGATATTGGATTAGAATCGATTTTTATGCTTCAGAACACCAGTACTCCGGGGTTAATCAATTTCAATCTTGGTGTAACGATTCCAAATTTTGATAATCGTGCCATTGCCGGTGATTTTGACAATGATGGAAAGGTGGACCTGGCTTTTAACGCTGGCGCTGCCCGTGTAACCATTTGGCGAAATCAAACCACTCAATCACAGTTACTTTCCATAAGCCCCACATCCGGGAAGGATGGAGATACTATCGTTTTATCCGGGTATAATTTATCGGGAGTTACGAATGTGAGCTTTGGTGGCATCGGGGCCAGGAAAATTATTATAGTAGATGCATCCACCATTAAAGCTGTTATTGACACGGGAGCTACAGGAGATGTAGTTGTCGGGGGAAGCAGCGGAACTTCAACTGTTAGTGGTTTTGTTTATACACCTCGTCCCAAAATTATATCATTCAATCCAACCAGCGCAGCCTTAGGATCTACCATCATCATTTCCGGAAAAAATTTTTCGGGCACATCTGCAGTAACTTTTGGAGGAGTTCCTGCCATTTCTTTTACACTGGTGAATCCGGACACCATAACTGCGATGGTGGGGTATGGCAATTCGGGTAGCGTTGCCGTAACTGCTACGTATGGAAGCGATTCTTTAGCCGGATTTACTTACGTAATCCCGAAAGTACCCGTGATTACTTCCGTTACACCCTCCAGTGGACCTGTTGGCGCCACTATAACAATATCGGGGCATGATTTCAATCCAGATACGGCTTTAAACTATGTTTATTTTGGTCCTGCAAAGGCAAAACTAGTTTCAGCAACTGCCAACACTCTTGTTGTTTTAGTCCCACACGGTGCAGCTTATGGAAATGTTTCGGTAACGTCAAACTCTTTAACCGGATTTTCTCCTAAATCCTTCATTCCTACTTTTTCGGGCGGGGGAGACATTTCTTTAGGATCATTCAGTGAAGTCAGCACCTATCAAACCTATGCTTCGCCGGAAGGCGTTTGTATTGCCGATTTTGACCTGGATGGGAAAAATGACCTGGGAGTAACGAGCTCGGGTTATGCAGGTATTGAAATTATGCGCAATACTTCTGATACCGTAAACATTTCTTTTGACCCGATCATTGGTATTCCCGGAGTTTATCCTTCTAGAATAATTACCAGTACAGATATGGATGGTGATGGATTAAAAGATGCAATCGCAGGAGGGGATTATTCGGGTATTTTATCTGTTTATAGAAACGTTTCTCATCCGGGGAGCATCAATTTTACCGATCGTTTGGATTACAATATGCAGGGGCTTGCATCACCGGTAAACGTGATCACAACCGGGGACATAGATGGTGACGGTAAACCAGACTTGATCCTGGTCGGTTATAATCATGTATCCATTGTCAGGAATCTCAGTTACCCCGGTAAAATATTATTGGGCATTATGAACACAATGTACCTGGCAGATATGTTAAAATCGGTAAAACTAGGTGATGTGGATGGAGACGGTAAACTGGATATTTTACTGGTGAGTGGCAGTACGGATTCAGTGTTCATACTCAGAAACACATCCAGTAATGGAAGCTTTTCATTTGATCCACCGGTGAGGTTATCAGATTTGGTTCCGAATTTTACTGTTTCGGGTTCCAACGATCTTTGCATTAATGACCTGGATGGCGACGGAAGACCTGAGATTGCAGTCACTCACATTGATCCCTCTTATTCTATATCCATTTTAAAGAACAATTCCACTCCGGGAAATTTATCTTTCCAGTTGGAAAAAAACTTATCGATTGCACCCGCAGCGCCTTTTACAATGGGAGTTGAAGACCTGGATGGAGACGGAAAGCCAGATCTTGTTTTCAATAGCGACGGTTATGGGCGCTATGTATCTACGATAAAAAATAATAGCTCACCGGATTCTTTGAGCTTTGCCCAAAACATTCTTTTTTATTTTGACGGCGGTTTAAATCCGGCAAGTTTCTGTACGGGAGATATTAACAATGATGGGCGTCCTGAAATAATTACTACGTCAGGAGTCTTTACCAGCCCGGGAGATCTATATATTTTCAAAAACCAAACGAATGGTCCACATATTACTTCTTTTACTCCAAATAATGGTATTGTAGATTCTGTAGTTACCATACAGGGATCAAACTTTACCGGAGCCACCGCAGTTTCTTTTGGCGATTCGGTAGCGAAATCATTTACCGTGGTATCTCCAACAAGAATAAACGCGGTATTAAGTGGTGGCATGACGGGTAATGTAACGGTTGCCACTCCATTAGGCAGTACCTCCATTTCCGGATTCTCCTATGGTCTGCCTCCAACTATTAAATCATTCAGCCCTTCGAATGGGCCGATCAATACATATATTACTATCAAGGGTACCCATTTCACCTGGGTTACTGATGTAAAATTTGGCGGCGTTTCAGCAGCTTTTCTTGTCCCTCAATCGGACACTGAATTACTTGCGGTAGTAAATTTTGGAGCTTCCGGAAATGTGACTGTATACGGAGGAGGAGATTCAGCTTCATTACCAGGGTTCAGTTTTGTTCCCCCGCCTGTCATAGATTCCTTCTCGCCTGATAGTGCCATTACCGGCACTATCGTAACTATTTTGGGTTCGAATCTGGAAAATGCGACCGATGTTTTGTTTGGAAACACACCAGCTCAATCTTTCACTGTAGTGGACTCTTCACGGATCACTGCCGTTGTTGGAGCCGGATCTACCGGCGTTATAACTGTTTCAACACCCGGCGGAACTACGAATGACTACAATAGCACTTTCTATTATTTCGCACCACCTGTCATCACCTCTTTTACTCCCGATTCGGCCGGCCCAGATATGGCAGTGACCATCAGCGGTCAAAACTTTTCTGCAGTTTCAGCAGTTAGTTTCGGAGGAATTCCTGCAGCTTCATTTACGGTTAATGATCCCACCTCTATTACAGCCATTATAGCAAGGGGCGGATCAGGAATTGTTTCGGTTGTAACACCGGGAGGCACAGCCTCTGATAGCGGGTTTACATTTATTCCCGGTCCAACAATAGTGTCCTTTGTTCCAGCAAACGCAGGATCAGGAGACACAGTAACAATTACAGGAACAAACCTCGCCGGAGCAACCGCAGTTACTTTTGGAGGAACATCGGCATCATCCTATACTGTTGTTGATTCTACAAAAATAATTGCAAAAATCGGTGCGGGCGCGTCGGGAAGTGTAAGCGTAACAACGCCGGGAGGCACAGCTAAGTCTGCGGGGTTTACATTTGATATTGTTAACATCACATCATTTACACCGACGAGCACGGGCAAGGGAAACAGTGTAACAATCAGAGGAGCTAATTTCAACGCGGCAACAGCTGTCAGTTTTGGTGGAAAAGCAGCCTCATCTTTTACCATCGTTGATTCTACCACCATTGTGGCAATCGTCGGTATAGGTGCATCGGGAAATGTAGTTGTAACCACACCTATAGGCACTGATAGTCTTTCCGGATTTATCTTTATACTTCCTCCCACTATTACATCTTTTACCCCTACGAAGGCAGGCAAAGGAGATACAGTGACAATAATTGGAACAAACTTAACAGGAGCGACAATAGTTGCCTTTGGAGGAACATCGGCATTATCCTACACTATTGTTGATTCTACAATAATAATCGCAAAAATCGGTGCAGGCTTTTCGGGAAATGTAGTTGTAGTTACACCGGGAGGCACAGCTTACCTTTCCGGATTTACATTCAATATAGTAACCGATGTCGGAAATGTTACCCCCAATTCAAATGAATTGAAAGTATATCCCAACCCCGCTAACGATTATTTACTGGTAGAACATCCAATCAGTAGCAAAGCAGCTTATATAAAATGGATCGATATGTCGGGAAGAGTAATTAAAATAACTTCAATAGGAAGAAACGTTACTAAGACAGTGATCAATACCAAAGATCTGTTACCGGGTATTTATGAAATTATTTGGAATGACGGAACAAAATCATTGGGAAAAACAGTCTTGATTTCAAAATAAAATCGACAAAAATTTATTTAAATCCTGCTGTTAAAGCAGGATTTTTCTTTTAACAAACCGTTGCACATATTTTAATACAACCCTTTATTAGCAGCGCTTTGAAGACATTATCTTTGTACTGTACAAATTTTCATTAGCCCGTTTTTAAAGTCCGGCAGGTCCGTTCGCGGATTATGAAAAACAACTTGCCCTACTAAGAATGAACAACAATAACAACAATGTCTCGACGTGGGTAATGGAATGAGGGATCCTTTAGGGTCCCTTTTGTATTACAGTAGTGTTCCTTTTTTTTCGATACTCTTTTCCATCCTTGTTATTAATGGATCATAAAAAACAAAAAACAATCCCCAAATGGAAGCGATGACCGTTGATAAATAAAAAAGTAAACTGATAACAAGAGCTATCTGCGGATCAAGATGAAAATATTTTGCTCCTTCCACAAATACCAATTCTCTTGTGCCGAGGCCACCACCGAGCGAAACGGGGAAAACAGCAACCACTGCAGCAATCAAAAAGATAAAAACCCACTGCGGTTGATTGATCGGTAACCGAAGTGATAATAAAATGCAATAAACGCAAACCACTTGTGTCAGTTGAACGATCAATCCCCAAAAAAATGTTGGCCAGAAACCAGGGAGAAAATCTTTGAAATAGAAACAAACAACAATATACAAAGCGACTACGGCCGCAATCGAACCAACAATCAGAATAACATCATATAGGGTTTTGTCAAGAACGATCACTCCATAAGCCGACATGATCAAACCCAGCGCAAGCAGACCACTAAAGCGATCTAATAAAACTGCTGCAGACGTTTTTTTATAAGATGAATTATATTTTCTTTTTAGTAAAACAACTTTATACGCATCTCCGCTGATTGAACCGGGAAGAAAAAGATTATAGAACATTCCTAACCAATACAGTTTTATGTTTTGCCATTCTGGTAAATGAATTTGAATGTTGCGGAAATAAATATTCAAGCGAAAAGCCGAGAAAAGTTTAGAAAGCATCAATAAGATGACAGCTAAAAATAACCAGTCCCAGTTTGCTTTTAAAAAAGCTTCTTTCGCTGCATTAAAATCAATTTTTTTTGAAATATACCAGAAGCAGATTATCGTTACGCCTATCTTTAACAGCAACTTCAGATACTTGCTTAGTTTTGATTCTTGTTTAGGAGCCTGTTCCATTCTTTTTAATTCAGTCAGGAATAATTAAAAGCGTTGTTGAACCGTTGCAGGCAAATATAAAGGACGAATGCAAAATCATCTTCCTGTCTCGCCGAATTTTAGAAAACCGGGATAAGTTTTGATATTGTTTCTGTTATTGGAATGATTTCTGTTAATTTTTTTCAACAGTGATAACAACTTTATCGAAAACTCGTTTCAGACTAATAAAGTGAATCCATGAAAAATACTAGTATACTTTTTATTTTGATAATTTCTTGCCTTGAAGGATTTTCACAAAGAAATGCGACGAACGATTTTGAAAAAGAAAATTTTTTCCGCATTGGATTCAATGCAGGAATAAACATTAATAAAATACAGGGAAAATCTTTCAAGGATGAATTCAGATACAATTATGATCTGAGGGGATTTGTCCAATTGAATTTTTCCCCCAAACTTGGGGTGCAGCCGGAAGTAAGTTTTGTCCAGGCATCTTCTGAAGCTTCGAATGATTTTTCGGATATCTATGATGATGTTGCTCTTGGGGGCAGCCAGCTAAAAGCAAAACTGAACTATTTACAAGTCGGAAGCTTATTAAATCTCAATGTAGGTTCCACTCAAAGAATAAAATTGCAATTCGGGCCACAATGGGGAATGTTGCTGAATGAAAAAGTGGATAGCCTTAAAACTCCCAGAAACATTTTTAGAAACGGCGATTTTTCCCTGGCCGGTGGCATTATGATTCAACTCCCATTTGTACATATCGGGGGCAGGTTTGTACAGGGATTTACTGATATCAATGGGATTGACAATAGAGATAAGTGGAAAAATCAATCTTTCCAGCTTTTTGCGGGTATAACGCTTTAAATTTAGCAGGGGATGTTATAAAAATTCATTCTTAAATCTTTGTCTGTTTAAAATCATCCACTTATCTTTGCGCTCCCAAATTCAAATGGGAAATTTCATACATGTCGCAGAGAATCAGAATTAAATTACAGTCTTACGATCATAACCTGGTAGATAAATCTGCCGAAAAGATCGTGAAGACAGTTCGCAGCACCGGTGCAGTGGTAACCGGACCTATTCCTTTACCCACGCGTAAGAAAGTATTCACTGTGCTTCGCTCACCGCACGTGAATAAGAAGAGTCGTGAGCAATTCCAGTTAGCTACTCATAAACGTTTACTGGACATTTATACATCTTCTTCGCGCACCGTGGATGCTTTGAGCAAACTGGATCTGCCAAGCGGCGTGGAAGTTGAAATTAAGGCGTAGAAACAGAACCATGATTCTTAGGATTTCTAAGCCTGCAGGCAAGCAGAGATTATGAGCAAAAAAATTAGTTCTTATAAATTATTAATCTATCTGTCAAATCCCGAGATACCGGGACCAAAACAGCTCTGGAGTTCAAACTCTGAGATAAACTCAGGTAAAATAAAAACAAGCCATTCAGGGTTTGTTTACTGCCGGTACTTCCGAAAAAAAGGAAAAGGTCGGTGGCAAACGGGGATTGAAGCCTGTCACACTTAAGTGAGACATGTACAAGGTTGTCCCAATAATCCTGCAGGCATAAATTGTACAACAATGAAAGGTATTATTGGAAAAAAAATTGGGATGACAAGCGTTTTCGATCCTTCAGGCAAACAAACCGCCTGCACCATTATCGAAGCAGGTCCTTGTGTGGTTACACAGGTAAGAACCCAGGATAATGATGGCTATAATGCTCTTCAACTTGCATTTGGCGACAAAAACGAAAAACACTCCAACAAATCTGAAACAAATCACTTCGCCAAGTCAAGCACTTCTCCCAAAAAATTTTTAAAGGAATTCCGCGACTTTACTGTTGAAAAAAATATTGGTGAAACTGTTACAGTTGACATTTTCGCTGAAGGCGACCAGGTTGACGTGATAGGTACTACAAAAGGTAAGGGTTTCCAGGGCGTGGTTAAACGTCATGGATTTCACGGAGTAGGAGGTCAGTCTCACGGTCAGCATGATCGCTCAAGAGCGCCCGGATCAATTGGCAACTCTTCTGATGCAAGCCGCGTAATGAAAGGTGTTCGCATGGCCGGTCGTCTTGGTACCGACAGAGTAAAATTGAAAAATCTGAAAGTGGTAAAGATATTTCCGGATAAAAATTACATACTGATCAGTGGTTCTGTTCCGGGTCACAATGGTTCAATCGTTTTAATCCAGAAATAGAAGAGACAACGCATGCGTTGTCTCT
>JBIOGV010000179.1:0-7547 GCA_044448365.1 Chitinophagales bacterium | reverse complement strand
TATATACCGGTTGTTACTCAACTTGCAAAGTTTTTGCTCATCAACATAGATTGTCCAGTTTGATAGTGAACCTGTAAATTGACCAGCCCTGTAAATAAAGATGAAAGAAGAATCATCAGACTTAGATTTGTTTCCTGCTGACTGCGCAATTGAAAAAAGAGAAAGTACAGAAAACGTAATTGTGAACAGAAACTTCATATTGGCTTTTTTTGTTGACTTGAAGAGATCAAATATAAATTTATCTTGTCGAATCTATGACAGTCGATTGTATTAAAATTTAGTAAAGGCTCCCAAAACACCAGTGATGCAAAGAGTAATTATCATAGGAGCAACCTCGGGAATTGGTTTAGAATTAGCAAAAATATATATACGAAACGGTGCCAGGGTTGGCGTAACCGGCCGAAGAGAACATTTGCTGAATGATCTCCGGCAGCAATTTCCATCACAGGTTGTGACAGAATGTTTTGATGTAATGGGACAGGAAAACATCCCGCATCTTGAATCATTGATCAGGAAATTAGGGGGAGTTGAGCTGCTGATATACAATTCCGGCTACGGTGAGGTAAGTGAAACGCTGGATTGGACAATTGATAAACAGACTACCCTTACCAATGTAAATGGTTTTGTGGAAATTGTAAATTATACTTTCAACTATTTTGTGAAACAGGGCAGGGGCCAGATTGCAGCTACCTCATCAATTGCTGCGATAAGGGAAAACAGCCAGGCGCCTGCATACAGCGCAAGCAAGGCTTATTTGAGTATGTATATGGCAGGTCTTCACTTAAAAGCCCTGAGAATGAAAAAAAGGGAGCCCAAAATTGAACTTCATATCTCGGATATTCAACCCGGGTTCGTAAATACAAAAATGGCAAAAGGAAAGGGTCGCTTCTGGGAAGTACCGGTTGAAAAAGCAGCCAGGCAGATTTTTACCGCCATCGAAAGAAAAAAAAGAAAAACATACATCAGTCATCGCTGGGCCATTATTGCATGGACATTGAAATGGCTTCCTTATTTCATAATTAAAAGAATTGCATGATTGATTTAGCGTGCGCTCATTAAACAGTAAAATTACTGGAGGCATAGGGTGGACTCATGATAATCTTAACATTTCATAAATCAATCTGAATACAAGTTGCACGTCATTGTTTCGTTAATAACATATGTGAATAAAGGTCTGCGCTTGTTTTCTCACGATAAAATGTAAATTTGTATGAACAACTCTGTTGCCTACATGTCTGATTCCTTTGAAACTAAAAAGAATACCCGGGCCTCTATGTTCACACTTGGAGTGGCTGGTCTTATGCTGCTCATTTTTTTTCTTGTCAAGATGGACTTTCCCGGTTTTGAAATTCCCATTGCAGATAATGCTGTTGAGGTAAATCTGAATATCCCGGATGAAATTGCTCCTGTAGTAGGTGGTGGCGGAGGCGGTGGTGGTGGTAATATTGTGCAGGCCACAGGTCCCAGGGGCACTGCCTATTCACCTCCTCAACCCGGTGAAAAAGAAGACGTGAAAGATATTGATGATAATAATGACAAGGAATCTCCACCTATTTTAAAACCTGATAATCCTAAACCCACCGCAACAAAAATAAACAGCAATAAATCTATTGTAAAAACGACTCCGAAACTGGTTGTTGAAACACCCACTCCTCCAAAACCAAAAGCAGTGCTGGGAAAAACTTTGGGAGGATCAGGTACGGGTGGTGGTGTTGCTGATAACTATGACAGAAGCGGAGGAAAAGGAAATGGCAACGGTGTGGGAAATGGTAATGGCTTAAACGGAGGAAATGGTAATGGTACAGGTGGTGGAAATGGAACTGGTACCGGTCCTGGCACGGGGCCTAAAAGTTTCGGTACAAAAGTCCTGGCAATAAGTAACCAGAGCTTTGAAGACGAGTTCAATGAAAATGCGAAAGTGGCCATGGATATTGTAGCCGATGAGCGGGGCAGAGTTTTAACAGCAACTTTCCAACAAAGAGGGTCAACCACTTCGAACAGGAAGCTCATAGATATAGCAGAAAGAAGAGCATTTGAATTAAAACTGGGTACCTCGGATGGAGGCCAAAAGGGAACAGTGATCTTTAATTTTAAATTGAGAGGTTAGTTCAAAAAGATTCTTATTAAGTGCCTGGCTGAGTGATTCATCCGGGCATTTCTATTTTTGCAGGATGAAAGATATTCTGCACAGAATAGAAATTATCCGGGGTGATATTACAAAACAAAAAACGGATGCCATTGTAAATGCAGCAAATTCTTCCCTGATGGGAGGAGGAGGCGTTGATGGCGCCATTCATCGCGCAGGAGGCCCGGCCATTTTAGAAGAGTGCAAAAAGATCATTGCAAGGCAGGGAAGTTGTCCAACCGGCGAAGCTGTAATAACAACTGGCGGGAATCTTCCTGCAAAATTTATAATCCATACTGTTGGCCCTGTGTGGAGCGGTGGTTATTCTAATGAATCAAAAAAACTTGTCAATTGCTATAAAAATAGTTTATCCTTAGCTATAGAAAATAATCTAAAAACAATTGCTTTTCCAAATATCAGTACAGGCATTTATGGTTATCCCAAAAAAGAAGCGGCTGAAATTGCGATACAAACCGTATCTGAATTTTTGCTGGCTGATTCTTTGATGAGTAAAGTCCATTTTGTTTGCTTTGATGAGGAGAATTTTATTCTGTACGGATCATTCATTAAAAATTAATTTTGAGAAATCTTTTTGATGAAAGCTTTGCATTTCCTAAGATGGCCCTTAGTCCTTCTTATTGCAGGTTATCTTGTTTTCCTGGCAGGCAGTCTTTTAAAAAACAGGCAATGGCTGTCTTCCGAAGGATTTGTAACTGCCGGCTATGGCATGATTGTCATTGCAGTTGTATGGATAATCATAAAGTTTATTTTTCTGAAAGCACCAGAAGATGATACACACTAAGGATTCACAGCTCATGACCTATCAACAAACAATTGACTATTTATTTTCCAGGTTGCCTATGTTCAGCCGCATTGGCGTTGCTGCTTTTAAAAAAGATCTCACCAATATCAAAAAGCTCAGTGAGTTTTTAGACGATCCCCATAAAAAATTTAAAAGTATCCATGTTGCCGGAACAAACGGCAAAGGTTCAGTGAGCCATATACTGGCGGCCATTTTACAAACGGCAGGATATAAAACAGGTTTATATACTTCGCCACATCTTAAGGATTTCCGCGAGAGAATAAGAATTGATGGTGAAATGGTGAATAAAGAATTTGTGATCGGTTTTACTGAAAGACTAAGATCAATTATTGAGGAAATGGAGCCCAGTTTTTTCGAGATCACCGTTGCGATGGCTTTTGAGCTCTTTGCAGAGCAAAAAGTGGATATTGCTGTTATTGAAACAGGCCTTGGTGGCAGGTTTGACAGTACCAATATTATTATACCCGAATTAAGTGTTATTACAAATATTGGCTGGGATCATATGAATATTCTGGGTGATAGCCTTGAAAAGATTGCATTTGAAAAAGCAGGTATCATAAAAAAAAATATACCTGTTGTAATTGGCGAGGCAATAGCTGAAACCGAAAACGTATTTATACAGATAGCCAGTGAAAGGAACAGCGATCTTTTTAATGCTTCTGAAAAAAGACAGGCAATCAACTGGTATTGGGAAAAACATGAATTAGTCGTTGAGGTTGCACAGGAACACAGAACGGATCATGAGCTTTATCGTTTGGACCTGCCGGGTATTTATCAAACAAAAAATCTTTTAACCATTCTTGAGATTTGTTCGCAACTGCAGAAAAAAGGCTGGAGCATTGAAGAAGAACATATAAAAACCGGTTTGCAGCATGCAAAAAAAATTACCGGTCTTCATGGAAGATGGGAAGTCATTCATCAGCATCCCTTAGTTGTTCTTGATGTGGCACATAATGAAGATGGGATAAGAATGCTGATGGAACAGGTTGAAGTTACTGAACATGAACATCTGCACATCATACTTGGAATAGTAAAGGATAAAGAGCCTGAAAGAATTTTGTCATTGTTTCCAAAGTTTGCTGAGTATTATTTTACACAGGCCAATATTCCCCGGGCTTTGAGTACTGAAATTTTGAAAGAAACGGCCCTCGGGTTTGATTTGAATGGAGAAATTTACCCTGATGTGAATGCAGCGATCAAAGCTGCTCTGTCAAAGGCATCAAAAGAAGATCTGATCCTCGTTTGCGGGAGTGTATTTCTTGTTGGTGAAGTGTCCATTTAAATGGCTGCTGTATTTCTTATCGGACTGATGGTAAAGTAAATGAAAATGTACTTCCTGAGCCCGGCACTGTTTCAATCATAAGTTGTCCATTATTCTTTTCAAGAAACTCCCGGCATAGTGCAAGGCCTAACCCGGTGCCTTTTTCATTGTGCGTGCCATTGGTAGTATAAAACTGGTTAGCATTTACTTTTTTTATTGTTTCCTCGCTGATTCCCACCCCTGAATCCTCCACAAACACCTCTGCCGCAGAAGCAGATCTGCAGGTCCCTATCACGATACGGCCATTATCCGGCGTAAATTTTATGGCATTCGATAACAGGTTCCTGATAACAAGGCTGATCATATTTTTATCGGCCCAGGCCTTAATTGGAACATCTGTTTTTGTTTCAACAATTATTTTCTTTTCTTCTGCCTGCAAGTGCAAATGCTGTACGGTTTCATTTGTTAATTCGCTTATATCAATTGCCTGGTGATGAATAACAGCTGATTGCATCTGGCTTTTTGCCCAGTGCAATAAATTTTCAATTAAAATGGTTGTGTACGTCAGATCATTGACCACTTCCGGTATCATTGCTTTTATTTCCTCGGCCGGCAGATCGAATTTTTTCGCATTTGTAAACACATTTTGCAACGCATACATGGGCGATTTCAGATCATGAGAAATAATTGAGAATAATTTATCCTTTACTTTGTTCAGTTCATTCAATTCAAAAGTTTGTTTTTCGAGCAATTTTGCCTTGTACAGAATTTCTTTTCTTTGAATTTCGATCTCAATATTCTTATTATGTAATTCATTATTTTTTGTTCTCATACCAAGCTGGTATTCCGAATTTTCTCTCTTGATAAGATATAATCCATAAAAAATATAAATGATCGATAAAGCATGATTGACTAAATAGCCCTGGTAGTTATAGAGTTCAAGTTGGTAGCGGTATTCTTTCCAGGTAATAGAAAGAACAAAATAGCTGATCATGGAAAGGCTTATTGCAAAAAGCATATAGCCGATATCCTGTAAAAAAAATACAGAAAGAATCCCGTACAAAACAAAAGACAGTTCAATACCCAGGTTAAAACCATTGATGTAAATAACACAGGTAAAAACGGGGTATAAAATAAAATAACAAAGCAGGGCAGCCTGGTATTTCCGAAAAAAGTTGAGTGCCAAAACAAGAAGGCTGATAAAAGCAGGCAGAATGGCAATATATTTTCCCTGGGCTGAAAAATTCTTGCTGGTAACAAACGCTGCGATAGGTACAATGATGCCTGTAATAAGTTGAAAAAAATTCAACTGGTTGAAAATTGCCAGCTTTCTCTTTTCATAATCATCGAGGGTTGTTGAATAACCGATGGAACTAATTATTTTGAAGACTTGAAGTATCTTTCGCTTGATAATTCGAAACACATCAAGGATGTCGCGGGATTGCCGCCGATGTAAAAAATACTCCATAATCAGGTCTTTTTGATAGGATTGAAATCGAAAAATAAGCAATTTAATGAATTATCAATCAGTAGTTTTACTTAGTAACATTGTCAAACTAAAGATCAGCCGGAAAGCTCTATTTTGATCATTCTGTCGTGCCAAGCAGGTCAAGTATGAAGGCATATTTCAGCGCTGTTAATTTCTGCGCTTCAAATCTTCCTGATTCACCGCTATGACCAGCACCCATATTACATTTAAAGAGCACCACGTTGTTGCCCATATTATTTTCACGCACCTTTGCCACCCATTTTGCGGGAGAGTAGTAAGGGACCTGGGTATCGTTCAATCCGCCGGTTGAAAATATAGCCGGATAGTTTGCTTTCTTCACATTATCATACGGTGACCATGAAAGCATATAATCGTAATATTCTTTTTTGTTGGGATCGCCCCACTGGTCATATTCCAATGTCGTCAAAGGAAGATCGGGGTTCAGCATATCAGTCACTACATCCATCCAGGGAACCTCGGCAAGTACTCCTCTGAACAGGTCTGGGCGAAGATTAATAATAGCTCCCATCAGCATACCGCCTGCACTGCCACCATTGGCAAATAATTTTTCCTTTGAAGTATATTTTTCATTTACCAGAAATTGCGCACAATCCACAAAATCTGTAAAAGTATTTTTCTTGTGCAACAACCTTCCATTCTCGAACCATTGTCTTCCTAATTCCTGCCCGCCGCGAATATGAGCAATGGCATACACAAATCCCCTGTCAAGTAAACTTATGACTGAACGATTGAAATAGGGATCGCTATTGAAACCATAAGATCCATAAGCGTACAAAAGCATAGGATTTGTTCCGTCTTTTTTGAACGCATCTTTTTTATAGACTATGGAAACGGGAAGCATTGTGCCATCAGTCGCCTTAGCCCAAATGCGTTTGGTTTCATATTTTAATGCATCAAATCCTCCGCCGATTTTCACCTGTTTCAATAATTGCTTTTGTTTAGAAGAAAGACTGTACATGAAATCTGAAGACGGAGTGGTCAACGATGAATAGGAATAGCGGATGCTGTCTGATGAATGATCATCGGTGGCCAGATACATATCCGCAACGAATGCTTCTTCACCAAAATCAACATTGTAAGATGATTTGTCGTTTCGATTAATGACTTTAATTTCCGTCAGTCCATTTACTTTTGATTGTACTACATAATAATCTTTCAGCACCACTGCATTTTCGAGGTAAGCATTTTCTCTATGAGGAATCACATCCTTCCAGTTATCAACTCCCGGTGATGTAATCGGAGCTTCAACAAACTTAAAATTTTCGGCGTGGTAATTCGTGCGAATATGAAATACATTGCCCTCGTAGTAATCAACAGAATATTCAAGTTTATCCGTTCTTGGCTGAATCATTACGGGCGAGGCTTCTTGTTTGGTTGCATCAAGATATCTTATCTCCGTTGTGTTAGTGCTGCCGCTATTAATAAAAATATAATGATTGTCGCTTGAGGCTGACAGGTACACTTCATAAGTACTGTCATTTTCCGTGTAAATATTTTTATCATTTTTTGGATCAGTTCCCATTTCATGTTTCATCAATTTATAGGGACGCACGGTATGATCATTCAATACGTAATATAAAGTTTTGCTGTCGCTGCTCCAGGCGAAGTTTGCGCTGGTGTTAGAAATTAATTCCGGTAACATTTTTCCTGAGGCCAGATCTTTTATGTATAAAGTAGATCTTCTGCCACCGGCCGTGTCAACACCTACGGCTAATAAATTATTGTTCCTGGCCATTGTCCACCCGCGAACCTGGAAAATCTGGTGACCTTCCGCCATAGAAGGCGCATCAAGGAAAATCTCTTCACCGGATGAAAGATCGTTTTTTTT
>JBIOGV010000178.1:0-7577 GCA_044448365.1 Chitinophagales bacterium | reverse complement strand
GGCAAGACTGCATGGGATCCTGCACCGGGAACAGTAGCATCCGTTTTACCGGGAGGAGAGAAAAATGAATTGTATAAAACATGGCTTGATAAAGTGGCTGCCTTTGTACTCGGCCTGAGAGGTAAAAATGGAGAATACATCCCCATTATTTTTCGCCCCTTTCATGAATTGAATGGAAATTGGTTTTGGTGGGGTGGAAAGAATTGTACTCCTGGTGAATTAAAACAACTTTATCATTTTACCGAATCCTATTTAAGAGATCAAAAGAACGTGCATAATCTTTTATATGCTTACAACACCGATAAATTTTATTCGAAAGATGAATATCTGGAAAAGTATCCCGGGGATGAATGGGTGGATATTATAGGTTTTGATATTTACCAGGCATATAACACGGCAAGCAATGAAGACTTTATAAAAAATGCCGGGAACATGCTTACAACATTGGATTCGGTAGCCGCAGAACACAACAAAATTCCCGCCCTGACAGAATTTGGCAATGCCGGCCTGAAAGATAGTTTGTGGTGGACAAATACTTTACTTAAGGCAATCAGGCCTTATAAAATTTCTTATGCACTCGCTTGGCGTAATTCAGGCATGCGCGAATTTTATGTACCGTTTAAAGGCCAGTCTTCCGCAATTAATTTTACAGAGTTTTATGCTGACGACAAAACTTTATTTCAAAAAGATATAACGAAACAGAATTTGTACAATAGATAAAGAGACGAAGAACGTTTGGAGATATTAATACACCTCGATGAAACTGCAAGCGATTGACATAGCTATTCTTGTTTCTTACCTCGCTGCCATGGTAATGATTGGCTGGATGCTTAGAAAAAAGGCACGAGTGAATAAAGAGAGTTATTTACTTGGTGGGAAAAAATTGCCCTGGTATTTATTAGGATTAAGTGATGCAGCGGATATGTTTGACATCAGCGGTACCATGTGGATGGTGGCTCTTTGTTTTGTATATGGGATGAAAAGTATTTGGATACCTTGGCTCTGGCCCGTGTTTAACCAGGTTTTCAATATGATGTTTTTGGCAAAATGGCTGCGACGCTCCAATGCCAATACCGGTGCCGAATGGCTGGCTACCAGATTTGGATTAATTGGTAAAGGAGTAAGAGCATCGCACATTGTGGTCGTTGCCTTTGCATTAATCGGTTGTTTTGGTTTTTTGGCTTATGGCTTTGTTGGCCTTGGAAAGTTCATTGAAATTTTTATTCCATGGGATGTTGTCAAAGGGTATGTGCCTTTTCATGTTGCACCGCAATATGTAGCACATTTATATGGAATTGTATTTACATTATTTGCAGTATTTTATTCCATATTGGGAGGCATGCATAGTATTGTGCTGGGGGATTTGATCAAGTATATTATCATGACCATTGGCTGTATTTCCATTGCAGTGATTGCCATGATCCATTTGGATGGAAATAAATTGAATCTGCCACCCGGATGGAGCAATCCATTTTTTAACTGGCATTTGAATCTGAACTGGTCAAATATTATTCCCGATGCCAATAAAAAAATCTCTGATGATGGATTCGGATTGTTTGGTTTCTTTTTTATGATGATGTTATTTAAAGGAGTATTTGCAGCACTGGCAGGACCGGCACCCAACTATGATATGCAAAAGATCTTATCATCAAGATCACCAAAAGAAGCATCAAAAATGACGGGTTTCGTTTCAATCATATTATTACCGGTTCGTTATTCCATGATCATTGGATTGACCGTGTTGGGCTTGTTATACTTTAATCAAATGAATCTTTCGAATGGTGCGGGTGGTACAGACTTTGAAAAAGTGTTACCCGCAACGATTAATAATTTTTTGCCGGCAGGTATTTTGGGTATTGTGCTCACAGGCTTGTTTGGAGCTTTTATGGGAACTTTTGCAGGAACACTAAATGCAGCGCAGGCCTATATTGTAAATGATATTTACCTGAAATATGTAAATCCAGCGGCATCGAACAGGAAGATCATTTCCATGAATTATTTATCAGGACTAGCGGTAGTAACCATAGGGGTCGGGCTTGGATTTTTTGTAAAAGACGTCAATAGCATTTTGCAATGGATTGTCGGAGCACTATACGGTGGTTATATCGCGGCTAATGTGCTTAAATGGTATTGGTGGAGATTTAATGCAAGCGGGTTTTTCTGGGGAATGGCAGCCGGGATCATAGCAGCATTAGTATTCCCGTTCATATTTCCCCACACACTGCCATTATATGTCTGGCCTTTGTTGTTTTTGATTTCTATTATCGGTTGTTTGGTTGGAACATATGCTACTCCGCCAACCGACAGGGAAGTGTTGAAAAAATTTTACAGTACAGTAAGACCCTGGGGATTCTGGAAACCGGTACATGTTGAAGTAATGGCAGAAAACCCGGGCTTTCAACCCAATAAGAGATTTAAACTGGACATGTTCAATGTCGTACTGGGAATCATTGCTCAATGTTGTTTGACCATTTTGCCAATGTATGTAGTATTATGGTTAAAACTACCTTTAGTGATTACAATATTGATATTAGCTGTAATAGTTGTGATATTGAAACGAACATGGTGGAATAAACTGGAAAACTAAATGAATGAAAATGTAGTGTTAGGCCGTCAAGCGTTAATCGTCAAACGTGAGATTGTTTACGTCTCACGTCTTACGTTTCACGAAAATGGCATAACACTATTCGTATAGACCATTACCACGCCAACTAAAACATGAAGAGATGAAAAAAAATTTTGATAAGCGATTGGAAGAGTTGCAGCAAACACATGAGGAATTAATAAAAAGAAAAAACAAAAAGAAAGATCAATGGAACGGGATCTATGAGCGCTATGAAAATCCTGTGTTAACTGCGAAGCACACGCCGTTATTCTGGAGATATGATCTGAATAAAGAAACCAATCCGCACCTGATGGAACGGTTTGGGATCAATGCAGTATTTAATTCTACCGCTATAAAATGGGATGGGAAATATTTATTGATCGCAAGGGTGGAAGGAGCGGACAGGAAATCATTTTTTGCCGTGGCGGAAAGCCCGAATGGCATTGACAATTTTCAATTTTGGGATCATCCCGTAGTTATTCCGGAAGGAAAAGAACCGGATGTAAATGTATATGACATGCGGGTGGTGCAGCATGAGGATGGATGGATCTATGGAGTATTTTGCACAGAATGTCGTGACCCAAATGCTCCTCCGGATGATCAATCGGCAGCCATGGCCCAATGTGGAATTGTTCGAACAAAAGATTTTTTGAATTGGGAGCGATTGGCGGATCTGAAAACCTCTTCACCACAGCAGCGTAATGTTGTTCTGCATCCGGAATTTATAAAAGGCAAATATGCATTTTACACAAGACCGCAGGATGGATTTATTGATCCGGGAAAGGGGGGAGGTATTGGTTTTGGATTAAGTGATTGTATCGAGTGTGCGGTTATTGAAAAAGAAATCGTAATGGATCACAAACAATATCATACCGTGTATGAATCAAAAAATGGATTAGGTCCTTCACCCATAAAAACAGAAAAAGGCTGGCTTCACCTGGCACATGGTGTCCGCAATACTGCTGCGGGCCTGCGTTACGTGCTATACCTGTTTTTGACAGATATTCATGATCCGTCAAAACTTATTAAGAAGCCTGCCGGGTATTTTATGGCGCCGGAAGATGAAGAACGAATTGGAGATGTATCAAATGTGTTATTCAGCAATGGATGGATACCGGATGATAATGGAACTGTATTGATCTATTACGCTTCTTCTGATACCCGCCAGCATGTCGCGGCTTCTACTATTGAAAGATTATTGGACTATGTGATCAATACTCCTGAAGACGGCCTGCACAGCGCGGCATCGGTGGAAAGGTTAAACCAGGTTATTGATAATAATTTAAAAGATGCTAAGGGAAATCATACCCGGGAAATAAAAGCAGGAAAAAGAGTTCGTATATAAGCAGTCGTTAATCTCAGCGGGCATTATACCAGCAATGGATAATGCCCTTTTTTTAAAATGATGAATGATGAATGAGCTTGGGCAGTATAAGAAAGAAATGGAAGTTGAATTGGAAAATATTCTTTCATGGTGGCAGGAAATGACTGTTGACAATGAGAACGGAGGATTTGTTGGAAAAATTGATCACGACAATAAAATTTATTCAGAGGCTCCCAAAGGGTCTGTGCTCAACAGTCGTATTTTATGGGCGTTTTCGTCTGCATATAATCAGACCGGGAATAAAAAATATTTGAAAACTGCTGAACGGGCATTTCATTATGTTGTTCAGTATTTTATTGATAAGGAATTCGGAGGAGTTTATTGGACTGTTGATTTCGCCGGTCAACCTTGTGATACAAAAAAGCAGATCTATGCACTTGCATTTGCTGTCTATGGACTTAGTGAATATTATGTGGCTTCAAAAGATGAAAAAGCAAAAGTAGAAGCCATCAAAATTTATAATGATATCCTGAATTATAGTTATGACAATAAGTTTGGTGGCTATATTGAGGCTTTGACAAGAAATTGGAAGGAGATTGCAGACTCCCGTTTAAGTGCCAAAGATGCAAATGAAAAAAAGTCAATGAATACCCATTTGCATTTGCTGGAAGCGTTTGCAAATCTTTACAGAATTTGGAAAGATGAATCATTGAAAAAAAGAGTGATTGAATTAATTCATATTTTTTTGGATCATATTATTGATGGAAAGACGCATCATCTCATTTTATTTTTTGATGAGGGATGGAAACCAAGATCAGCCATTATTTCTTACGGGCATGATATTGAAGCGGCCTGGCTGATACAGGAAGCTGCTGAAATTGCAGGCGACGATCCATTGTTAAACGATGTAAAAAAGATATCGGTTAAGATCGCAGAAGGCGCAGCAAAGGGTCTGGATGCAGATGGCGGCCTATGGTATGAATATGATATAGAACAAAAGCATTTGATCCGTCAAAAACATTCCTGGCCACAGGCTGAAGCGATGATTGGTTTTTTTAACGCCTGGCAATTGACCGGGAATGAAAAATTTCTGAGACAATCATTACAAAGCTGGAAGTTTGTAAAGGAGTATATGCTTGATAAAGATTTAGGCGAATGGTATTGGGGTATAAATGCCGATCTTTCGCCCATGAAAGAACAGGAAAAAGCAGGCTTGTGGAAATGCCCTTATCATAACAGCCGCTCCTGTATTGAAATTATGAATCGGATTGATAAAGTTTTAAATGAGAAAATATGAAGAGATTGATTCTATGTATAACGTGTATCACTATTCTATTTTTTGTTTCAACTTCTCTTTTTGCCAATATTCGTTTGCCCGCCATTATTGGTTCACATATGGTGCTGCAGCAAAAAAACGAAGCGACTATTTGGGGATGGTGTGATGTATCGGAAAAGATCAAATTAAGAACCAGTTGGGATACGATAACCTACACGGCTACCGGGTCTGCATCTGCAAAATGGGAGATCAAAATAAATACACCGCTTGCAGGCGGGCCTTATCAGATAGCTATTGATGGCAACAATAAAATTGTATTGGAAGATGTTTTGATAGGAGAAGTATGGGTTTGCAGTGGTCAAAGCAATATGGAGATGAAGGTAAATTGGGGATTGCACTACCCCGATGAAGTTGCAAATGCCACAGATAAAAACATCCGGTTTTTTTACATACCAAGAACAACGGCGGATTATCCGCAGGATGATTTGAAAGCAGAATGGGTGGTTTGCAGTCCCGATGAAATGAAGAATTTCAGTGCTGCCGGATATTTTTTTGGAAAAACAATTCGCGAGGCTTTGAATGTTCCTGTCGGGTTAATTAATTCAAGCTGGGGTGGAACGCCTGCAGAAGTTTGGACACCCGGTGAGACAATAAACAATAACTCCATTTTAAAAGCGGCGGCAGCGGCACTTAAGCCTGTACCATGGGGTCCCATATTGCCCGCTTCCACTTATAACGCAATGATCTTCCCGATCACAAAATATTCTATTGCAGGATCGATTTGGTACCAGGGAGAAGCGAATGTCGAAGGTGCTTCAACATACAGCGAGCTGCTTTCTGCAATGATAACTGCCTGGCGAAAAGCATGGCAAAAAGATTTTCCTTTTTATTATGCAGAGATCGCCCCGTTTGCAGGCTATGGCGACAATAGCTCATCGGCTTTTTTACGCGAAGCACAAACAAAGACGCTTGTTACTCCCAAAACGGGGATGATCGTGATCACTGACCTGGTCGATAACATAAATGATATTCATCCCAAAATGAAAAAGGAAGTGGGGATTCGGTTAGCGAATTATGCCTTGTCTGAAACTTATGGTAAAAAAGATATTGTTTACAAAAGCCCTTTTTATAAAGGCATGAAAATAGAAAAGGACAAGATTCGCATTTCTTTTGACAATGTTGAAAATGGATTAATGAGTAAAGGCGATATATTGAATGAATTTTTTATTGCGGGCGGGGATCAGAATTTTCTTCCTGCGCAGGCAAAAATTGAGGGCAAAGAAGTTGTGGTTTGGAATAAAGATGTAAACAAACCGGTAGCCGTTCGGTTTGCGTTTCGCAACGCCGCGATGCCGAATTTATTCAGTAAAGAAGGGTTGCCCGTCAATCCATTTAGAACGGATGACTGGCCGGTACAGATCATACTTAATAAAAAATAAATTGACTATCCGTATATATTCTTTGTGGACTTTGTGTAACATTTAGTGTCCGTCGTGTCCAAAAAAATATGGACACAGGACACAACGAGTCACGAATGGCACAACGGGAATTGTAAAAAACTTTGGGTTTTGTAAAAGAAAAATAATAAAAGAAAATAATTTATCCGACAATAACACTAAATCAAATCCAATGAGTGCAAAAATTTTGAAACTTCTTGTTTGTTTGGCCGCTTGTATTTTCAGCATGAACAGTTTTAGCCAGAAGATTGGAGTTTTTGATGATCACAGTGATGTAGGAAGAGTGCTTCACAAGGGTTCTGTAAATTATAATTCCGCAACAGACCAATACCAGTTAACGGGATCGGGTAGTAATATCTGGGTCAATCATGATGAGTTCCAGTTTGCCTGGAAAAAAATGAAAGGCGATTTTATTATACAGGCTCGTGGTGTATTATTAGGTGAAGGAACAGAACCCCATAGGAAATTTGGCTTAATGATACGTTCGGGTCTTGATACAAGTTCAGCTATGGTTTGTACGGCCTTGCACGGTAACGGACTCGCGTCGCTTCAGTATCGCAGATCAACTGCCGCCAATGTGGAACAGGATACATTCATAATAAGATTTCCCGATGTAATTGAATTGGAAAGAAAAGGAAAACAATTTATCATGTCTGTTGCTCACAATGGAGAAACTTATGTTACCAAGAATGTTTCGGACATCGATTTGGGAGATGAAGTTTATGTGGGACTGTTTATTTGTGCGCATAACAAAGACGTTTCGGAAACCGCGTCCTTTGATAATGTCCGCATCATCGTCCCTGCAAAAACCGATTTTGTTCCATATCGTGATTATATCGGCAGTCATATTGAAACAATGGATGTAACGACAGGCCATCGTACTATCATTTACACTTCATCTGCATCGCTGCAGGC
>JBIOGV010000177.1:0-7604 GCA_044448365.1 Chitinophagales bacterium | reverse complement strand
CAGTACGCTATACTCGCATTGGGCAAGGTTGATAGAAATATTGCATTGTGCGGAGGAAATAAAAATTTTGTTAGATGATGATGAAATAATGGGAGATGATTTGGTAAGAAAGGGCATTCCGCGACTGAAGGGGATCGGGATTATTGAAGCTCCGCGTGGCACGCTGACTCATCATTATGAAGTGGATGAAAAAGGAATGATCACCCGGTGCAACCTGATCGTTTCCACAACAAACAATAATGATGCATTGAACACCGCAGTCAGGTGGGTAGCCAATAATGTGATCAGCAGGAAGGGTACTATCAACGATGCGATGCTGAACCAGGTGGAAGTGGCCATCAGGGCATACGATCCCTGCCTTAGCTGTGCTACACAGGCATTGGGTAAGATGTCTTTGAAACTTGAGATATATAACAACGAGGGGGAATTAATTGATGAAAGATGTAAAGACTGATCCGGTAGCTATCGGGTCAAATAAAATACTGCTCATCGGTATTGGCAACAGTGGCCGCAATGATGATGGCCTCGGATGGAGATTCATTGAAATGATTAATGGTTTCGGCTGCGATTTCCTCCGCTATGAGGTCCGTTATCAATTGCAGGTAGAGGATGCTGCATTGGTCAGCGAATATAATGTTGTGATATTTGTTGATGCAACACATGATAAACTGCGTAGTGGCTATGAGATGAGATCGTGCATAGCAGCCAATCATGCTTTTTTCTCCACTCATGCACAACAGCCCGGGGCTATTCTCTACCTTGCAAATCATCTTTATAATAAATTTCCAAAAGCATATACTCTGGCTATTTCGGGAAGAGATTGGGAACTTAAAACTTCACTGAGCAAAGAGGCTGAAAACAATCTGCAGGCAGCTTTATCATTTTTTACAGAAGAGTTTTTACTGACTATTCAGCCAATGGTTTGTAGTTAATATATTGGCAATGCTGCTATTGAATTCTGTGAGTATTAAACTGATTTATCGTGGATCACACGAATAAGCCTTGAAAAAGTCCGAAGGACTTTAATGAGGGTAACCGTGAGTACAACTCACGGCACAACGAGCTAAAATAACCAGAACCTTGAAGGGGTTCAATTCCTTCGGAGTTGAGCTTACTATCTTCCGAAAAACCTCCGATTGCATCGGGGGTTATTCATATTAGAGCCCAAAGGCTTTTTATGGCTTAAACAGCAATCAGCTTTGAGATTTTTTTTATTCAAACATAAGAGCCTGACTGAACAAAGTCCGAAGGACTTTAATGAGGGTAACCGTGAGTACAACTCACGACACAACTAGCTAAAATAACCAGAATCTTGAAGGGGTTCAACTCCTTCGGAGTTGAGCTTACTATCTTCCGAAAAACCTCCGATTGCATCGGGGGTTAATCATATTAAAGCCCAAAGGCTTTTTATGGCTTAAACAGCACTCAGTTTTGAGGGTTTCTGTTATTCAAACATAAGAGCCTGACTGAACAAAATCCGAAGGACTTTAATGAGGGTAACCGTGAATACAACTCACGGCACAACGAGCTAAAATAACCAGAACCCTGAAAGGGTTCAACTCCTTCGGAGTTGAGCTTACTATCTTCCGAAAAACCTCCGATTGCATCGGCGGTTATTCATATTAAAGCCCTTCGGGCTTTTGTAAGAATAAAATTTATATAGCACTTCAAAATGATGAAGTTAGAACGTTACTATCTAATAAGCCATATCATATCCCCCATTGATTTCCATCATTTAAAGCAGATTTTTTCCTCTCTACATTGCAGCATTCGAAATAGTTAAAACTCTTTCTCATGTATCCACTTATAAGCAGTTTATTTATACTGCCGGTTGTTGTCAGTGGTTTAGTGTTGATATTGCCTAAATTATTATCAAGGATAGTCACAATTGTCACAGCTTTTGTCTTATCAGCAATCTCTCTCTATTTATTTATTTCTATCAATCAGCCTTATCATTTTGGAGTTCTCTTTTACATGAACCATCTTATAGCAGCAGCAGACATTCTGTTGCTGCTCTTCTTTGCCTGGGTCGCCATCCGGCGGAAGAGTGTGTTGGTTGGCCTGCTGACAATCTTACAATTGGGAGCTTCATTGTATTTGCTGAACAGCAACACTGTCGAAAGCTCCATGCAATTCATGGTCGACAAGCTGAGTCTCTTCATGTTCTTATTGATTAATGTGATCAGCAGTATTATTTGTGTTTTTTCATTAAAGTATATTGATGAGGAAGATTGCAGCCCTTTCCGGAAAAAATATTTTCTTTCCATCTTATTCTGGTTTATTGGAGTGATGAACCTGGTCGTTTCTTCCGACAACCTTGAATATTTCTTCCTGTTTTTTGAATTAACCACTTTAGCTTCCTTCCTGTTGATTGCATTCAGGAAAGACCAGACTTCAGTTAAAAATGCACTTACTGCATTATGGATGAATCAAATTGGCGGTCTTGCAATCCTTGTCGCAATATTCTTTATTCATTATAATGGTTATGGTGAGGCTACATTCAGCAATTTACTGGCACACGCCGGCACGGCAACAATCTTACTGCCACTTGCTTTATTGAGCATTGCTGCATTGATCAAGGGGGCACAAATGCCATTCAGTAAATGGTTGCTGGGCGCCATGGTAGCTCCCACACCGGTGAGTGCATTGCTGCATTCATCTACCATGGTTAAGATCGCTCCATTTATTATACTGAGACTATCACCTGCATTGAAAGACACACCGGTTGCCTGGGTGATCATTGCATTGACGGGTTTTGTATTTGCTGCATCGGCTATCGGGGCCCTGGCCCAGGATAATTTTAAAAGAATACTGGCACATTCAACCATTGCCTTGTTAGCATTGATGATCATGATGGGCGCCGTGGGAACTCCTGTTACTTTGATCGCTGCATTAACGCTCATTCTTTTCCACGGTATATCAAAATGCATGTTGTTTCTTAATGCAGGGATCATGGAAAGAGTGTTTCATTTCAAAGAAACATCGGATATGGACAGGTTGGGAGAAAGTGGTCCATTCACAGCATTTGTTATCACGGTTGGATTCATGTCTTTGCTGCTGCCTCCATTTGGTGCTTTCATCGGCAAATGGTTTAGTATCGAAACACTCGGCGCTCTCGCCATCAATCAAAAAATTTTGGGAGCATTCGTTATCGTATTGATCGCATTTGGCGGTGCTGTTTTATCATTGCTGTATTTTAAAGTTTTGGGTCTGTTGATTGCACGAACAGGTGATCGCGATAAGATTAAGTTTGAAAAGGAGAACCCGTTTTATTCCAATACCCTGTTTATTTTATTAGGATTAATAATTGCAGGCGTGCTGGGTTTTCCATTCCTGGTAAATGATTATTTCGCTCCTGTTGCTTCGCAGGCTTTAAAGGTACCCATTGTTATAACTACCGAAGGATGGAACATGCATATTGGTTCCATGGCATTGCCCATTATCCCATTGCTCATCGCTTTTTTATTATTACCGGCAACTATTGTGCTGGCAATGTTTATCAGGTTCAAAAATGTGGACAGGGTTAAGGAGTATGCCTGCGGTGAAAAGATCGATTATTCTTTTTCGGCGCTTTATTTTTCAACCGATAAAGCCACACCATATTTTACCGCCATTGGTATTTTATTTTTTGTGGCATTGATTGCGGTGGTGGTATTGTAAATTAAAAAGTAAAAATTGATATGGATCTTTTGATAAAAATATTGTTGATTGTTCTTGCGCCGGTCATCGGAGGTTTTGTGTACGGTTTTGAAAGAATTGTGAGGGCACGTATGCAGCGAAGGATCGGTCCTCCGCTATTGCAACCGTTCTATGATTTTTTGAAACTGGCTGATAAAAGAAAGATGATCGTTCATTCTACTCATGCCTTTTTAGGCATAGTTCATTTTTTCTCTCTATGGTTTGCTTTGGCTGTTTTATTCCTGGGTGGCGATCTGATCCTGGTTATTTTCCTGCATCTTTTATCAACTTCCCTGTTAATTCTTGCAGGTTATAGTACCAGGTCTATATTCAGTCATCTCGGGGCAAACAGAACGGCTATCAGCATTCTTGCGTATGAACCCATATTAATTCTAATTGCTGTTTCTGTGTTTATGCAAACAGGAAGTTTTGAAGCATCATCTATTTTTAACTATAATGAACCCCTTTTATACAAGTTGCCGTTAGCATTTATCGCCTTGTTATTGATTTTGCCGATCAAACTGAAAAAATCACCCTTTGATGTAGCGGAAGCCCACCAGGAAGTTACGGGAGGTGTTGAGTTGGAATTCTCGGGAATTTTTTATGAAGCGGTATATACAGCCAAATGGCTGGATGAAATATTTTGCTATACGCTGGTTTATCTGTTTGGAGCCAGCAATCCTTTAATAGGATTGGGTCTTGTGCTGTTTGCGTTTTTGTATGTAAATGCCCTTGACAATTCTTCAGCAAGAGTAAGCTATAAACAAATGTTGCGGTTTGCCCTGGTGGTAGCATTGCCGGTGGCCTTTATAAATTTATTGTTATCCATTTTACAACATGTACTATGAAGCTAAATTCTTTTAGAAAAAAGTCACCCTGGATACTGCATTACAATGCGGGAAGCTGTAATGGATGTGATATAGAAATACTCGCGTGCCTGGCCCCCAAATATGATATTGAAAGATTCGGGATGATCAATACAGGTAATCCGAAACAATCAGACATATTATTAGTCACAGGACCCGTTACCAAACGTTCGCGGGAAAGATTAGTTGAGATCTATGCACAAATGCCCGAACCAAAAGTTGTGATCAGTTGTGGCTCCTGTGCAAGTACCGGGGGAATTTTCAGAGGAATGTATAATTGTGAAGGAGGAATAGATCAATATATCCCCGTAGATGTTTATGTATGCGGATGCGGAACAAGACCCGAACAAATTATTGACGGAGTGGTGCAGGCGTTGGCGATACTGGAAAAGAAAACAAAAGTATTAGAGGAATCAGTAAGATTGAAAAAAGAAGTTGTAAAGGAAAGTGGACAAATAAACAGGAGAAATATTGCAGCAGAAATTAAAACAGTTATTCAATGAAGCGAATTGAAACATCGATAGAGAATGTTAAAAACGATATCCGTAATTTTTATCATCCCGGATTGCATCATTTTATTGTGATGAATGCTGTTGATCTCGGTGATAAAATTGAAGTGCAATGGTTTTTTAGCGACTATTTAGAGCCATACGGGATCACAGTTTTCTGTACGCAGATCACGCCGGATGTTGAAGTTCCATCGATCACGGATATCATATCCTCCGCATGGGTGGCGGAAGCTGAACTCGTGGACCTGATAGATATAAAAATTGAAAACACTTCAAAAGGATTTGTACTGGAACCAGATTTTGAAACCGGACCATTAAGAAAGAAAAAATAAAATGTCAAAACAATATGAAATACCGGTAGGCGCACAGCATATTTCGTTGCTGGAGCCGCTGCATTTTAAATTCACAACGGAGAATGAAAAAATAGTTGGTACAACAGCTAATGTTTATTATGTGCATCGTGGGATAGAAAAGGCATGCTGTACAAAATTTAAATTCCGCCAGGTGAGTTTTGTGGTTGGCCGTGTTTGTGGTTTGTGTTCTATTTCTCATACGACCGCTTACTCACAGGTTGCCGAAAAATTGGTAAAGATCGAGATTCCGCTGAGGGCAAAATATCTCAGGATGCTTGTGATCGAACTGGACAGGATCCATTCTCATTTGTTGTGTTTAAGTCATGTGGCAGAAAATTCAGGCTTTGAAGCATTGTTTATGAAAACAATGCAATACCGTGAAGCGTTTATGGAATTACTAGAAGCGGTTTGCGGCAATCGGATTCAATATGATTTTTCAATAGTCGGTGGTGTTGCCCGTGATCTGAAAGTTGATGTGGCTGCAATGATCATGAAAAGATTAAAAGAATTTAAGCCTCAATTGGATGAACTGCTTGACATCTTTCAAAACAACTGGAGCCTATCATTAAAAAATAAAGAGGCTGGGGCTATTACTATAAAGGATGCCATGCGGTTGAATGTTGTAGGTCCCTTCGCAAGAGCTGCCGGTTTAGCTATAGATGTTCGAAATGAAACGGAAGATCTGTTGCCATGGAAGAAAGTTGGATTTGAAATAATAACGGAAACTGGCGGTGATGTGTATGCCCGTAATCTTGTTCGTCTTCGTGAGATATATGTTTCAATGACGATCATTGAAAATATCGTTTATGGATTGCCTGAATCCGCATTGATCACCGAAACAAAGGCTTTTCCTGAAGGTGAAGCAGTAGTAAGGATAGAAGCCCCGCGCGGTGAATTATTTTATTATGCTAAAGGAAATAAAACGCAGGTTTTGGAACGTTTAAAAATTAAGGCACCGACATTTTCAAATATATCAGCGATGGTAGAAGGATTTAAAGAAAATGAGTATGGGAGTGTGCCTGCTATTATTGCATCGTATGATCCTTGCCTGTCATGTACGGCAAGATAATATTTATCAGAAATGAAAACATTCTTTAAAGCAATTGGAAATTTGTTCAAAAAACCGGTAACTGTTAAATATCCTTTCGAGAAGACATATATACCGGATGATTACAGGGGGGTGATTGATTTTGATGAAAGCCTTTGTATCTGGTGTCGTCGTTGTGAAATGGTTTGTCCTCCCGGTGCAATTGTTTTCTCACAGGATATGGAAGGGAAACAGACCTATCATTACAACCGTGCCGTATGTATTTTTTGTAAAGAATGTGTTCGCACGTGCCCGAAAGAAGGAGCTATTTTTCAGACCAATCAGCCTGCAGCCTTTGCAGTGAAAGAAGAAAATATTAATAATGGCTGGAATAGCTTATTTGATGAAGCTGTGAAAAGCCGTGAGGCTTATGCTGCGGAAAAGAAAAGACTGGCCGCTGAAAAAGCAGCTGCGGCAAAAAAAACTGCCGAAACGAAATAGATAGTTGTCGAAACAATTTCTGTGAAAAACCAAAAATAAGAATCATGCATGAATTGTCCATAGCACAATCGATTTTAGCTATCGCTGAAAATGCAGCACCAAAAAATAAGGCTGTTGTTACCGGAGTAAGTCTTCAAATAGGACAGCTGAGCGGTATCGAAATTGAACCATTGAAATTTGCCTTGTCTGTAATTAAGGAAAATACCATTCTGCAAGATGCTGATCTGGATATTGAGATCATAAAAGGAGAGGCTGAATGCACAATTTGCAAGACCGTATTTCCTATGGATCATTTTGGAAGTTCTTGTCCGCAATGCGGAAGTTATTTTGTAAAGGTTTTGAAAGGCCGGGAAATGAAAGTGATCAATCTTACTGTAAATGAATAGGGCAGGGCTCCATTATTTTTTAATTCAACCTAAAAATCTAGCGCCTTTGGCGACGGTATTGTACTAATGGACATGCCTTCTTCTACTATTATTACCTTATCCAGTCTAAATAATAAGGTTAGCAGGGCTCGGGTAGCATTTTGTACTAAGGTTTAAGAGGCAAATATCCAGACATTCTGATTTTATCAAAGTAACCTGTTTTAGTATGCTCATATCTTCCAAAACCTTAGTAGAAAAAACAGTTCCAATCTTCCAACCTTATTACCTTAAGTAGCCTTTGGATT
>JBIOGV010000176.1:0-7688 GCA_044448365.1 Chitinophagales bacterium | reverse complement strand
GATTGGATGAGTTGTGATTGGGTGGATTTGAGTTCTGTTAATGTGCTTTCAACTTTTTCTTTTTGAGATTGCAGTAAAATATTTGCTTTCTTTTTTTGCAAGTTATTTCTGTAAAGAAAAAATGCTATCAAAAGCATGATAGCCAAACCGGCGATAAATCCATATTGCTTCAGACGGCTTTCTTTTTCAAATTGCTCCTCCTGAATTTGCTGCTGTCGGTGTTGTTCTTCAGCTAATGTTTTCTGAAGATCCTGTACTTTTTTTGCACCATACATACTTTCGTTTACACTGTCGTAAATTTTCCGATAATGAAGCGCTTCCTGCACATTCAATCGCTCATATTCCTCTGACAGCAATTTACTGTTCTTGTATATACCCAATCCATATGCAATTGAATTGGCTGCCCCAAGACCTTTATTTGCATAATAAATAGCAGAATCGGGATCTTGTGTTGTTTTAAAAAAAACTGATATGGTAGCACAGGCTTCAGCTTCCGTAAGGTAATCCCCGTTTGCTATTGCTCCGGCAATACTTTCCCTAACATAATTAAATGATGTTTCATGGTCACCTTGCCTAAACAAACAGTCACCTAAGTTATATAAAGCAACTGGATGCCAGAACTTATTATGCAATGTTGCATCATAATATTGTAACAAGTAAGTATAAGACGAATCCAAATTGTATTCAAGATAAGACTGACCGATAGTTAATATGTTAAACAGCATCCATTCGCTGACCCCGTGTTTATTGATTATTGTCTTAAATAAGTCCTGAGACTTTTTGGCAAAATCTACCGCTTTTGAATAATCTCCTAAAAACCAGTACCCATTTCCTATGAATGCATAACAAACTGCTGTTTCGAAAACATAATTCTTTGCTTCAGCAATTTTGACACTCCGGTATAGGTATTCAAATGATTTCGGATAATCTCCCTGCGCTTGAAGACCACTCCCCAAAGCATTTAATGCACTTGCTTCTCCTCTGGAAAAATCTATTCGTTGTGCTAATTCCAGTGCCTCATTTCCGTACAAGTTAATGGTGTCAGAACTGAAACCGAAATATGCGTTAGCCAACTCTGCCATAATCAGCACACGGCTTGTATCATTTTTGGCAATTACCAGTTCATGTTTCAAACTATCCCTTAGCTGGTCTGTCCCGCTTACCTGTGAAAAGATAGTACCACAAAAAAATAAGAGCAGAATTGTTATGGTAAAAATCTTTATCATTTCGGCTTTTTAATTTGGTAATTGAATGATAAACTCACCTCCTTCTCCCTCTTTCGTTTCCACTTTTATTTCACGACCATGTGTTAAGGGTATCCACTACAAATTGATAGGGTTTATTGACAGGGAAGGACGATGATTTGAAGTTACTGATTTAAGTAATGAGGATTGAAACGAATTCAGGAAGTGAAAGATAAAGTAGTTGCTAAAATTCATTATTTGGCCGAACAAATAGTGGGTATTATAATTAAATAGGGTCATGTAAAAAATTATGTGCAGTAACTGAAAATGATTGTTCTGTTGTTTCCGGTTGGCCGAAGATTAAAAAAACATTCGCTCTTCTACAGAAATGGAACCAGCTATAACAGAGTTACCATTAAGAGTCAAATATTGTTCCCAGAATCATATCAACAAAACAATTCGAATGGCGCTTTGGCTAAATGTATAAGTCGATATTAGGCTCGGTGTCCATTATTGGCATCGTCTGCATCACTCAAGCATTCGTTTGGTGATTCTATTAAGCTTTTCTTATATTGCAATGGCCCAATTCCGAAATTGTATGCCCACCATTTTTGATCACATAAAGAACATTCTTGCCACTGGTCTTAATGTGTATCTTGACAATGTAAGCAGGGCGGATTTTTGCGTTGGGTATTTTAATCTTCTCTTACACTCTGGTGTACCTTCAGAGACCATGATGAAAATATGGGAATCCAAAATCTTCAGCAGCTTCATTTTCATGACTTTCAAACGGAAAACCAGGACGGGTTCGAAATTGCAGTGCTCTCGCGTTCGCAAAAAAATATTCTACCGTAAATCTTCTCTGACGGCGTCCTCGACCGATTTTTCCAGATTAATTCAGAATTAAAGAGAAATTACAAATATTAAGACCCTTAATTGGAGATTAATCGATATTAATTCGAAAACAAATTCACTTTCAATCTTAAGATTGAATTAATCGTTGTTCAAAAATAAAATTCGGATTAAGAGAGAATTAATCAAGAGTTTTCCCGTTTTATTCCGGGCTTTTTGTCACATCGTTACAGATGAAAGTTGAAGCTTCCAGATAATTAGGTCCCCAGCTACATGCACCGGAGCTTTGACAAAATTCTCAGTTATGCAAGTGTATCGACCCCCTATAATTTTGGACAGTTTTGACAAGGGTTCTAAAAATTTCCAGTGCACAGAACTAGCCGAAGTTCGAACTCGCTGGTAGAGGATTTGAGCAGAATTTTAGACTATTAGCATGAAATTGGTTGGGAAAATGCGTTGTTAAGTCAGGCAGAAAACCGGCTCTAACAAAAGGCCCAATTTGTTTTGACCACATACAGTGACAAAGTAATGTCATTTGTATATGAATGTGCAAATGAGCTAAAAACTTCAAGAATTGAACTAATTGTAAACAGGCAGAACAAGGAAGCGATCGACTTTTATGAAAAAAGAGGATTCAGAATAATTCAGCCAATAGTTAGCAAATTTGAAGATGGTCATTTAACAGAAGAATTTAAAATGGAAAAGAACATCAATCGAGACGGCCAAAACGCCTGCTACCATTGCTTCGTGCTCTCGGGGTACCAGGCAACGCGTCGTCCGACTTCTGTAATGCTGTTTAGCTTTTTCCCGCCTGATGAAACTCAGCGAAATTCTTAATCAAAACCTCTACTTTAGTTATAATCCTGTTTGTCTCATATGTAGTTTTCTCCGCTCCTTATGTTCTCAAAGACCTTTTTGAATGTTCAACCCCATTTACAATAAAACAAATACTTATGGCTAAGATTCTTTGTGTGCTTTACGATGATCCTGTTACAGGATATCCTAAAAAGTCGATCAGGGATGGTATCCCTGAATTACCCGGCTACCCAGGTGGCCAAACTCTTCCCACTCCTTCAAAAATTGACTTCTTTCCCGGGCAGCTCCTCGGAAGTGTTTCAGGAGAATTAGGTCTTCGCAAGTTTTTGGAAGATGGCGGCCATCAGTTTGTAGTTACATCTGATAAAGATGGAGCCGATTCAGTCTTTGATAGAGAACTTTCCGATGCAGACGTTGTCATCTCTCAACCATTTTGGCCAGCTTATTTAACGGCTGAACGTATTGCAAAAGCAAAAAAACTTAAACTGGCCATTACCGCGGGTATTGGTTCTGATCATGTGGATCTGCAAGCTGCTATGGAAAAAGGCATTACTGTTGCTGAGGTTACGTACTGTAACAGCATCAGTGTTGCCGAGCATGTGGTGATGATGATATTGTCCCTTGTTCGCAATTATATTCCATCCTATAAATGGGTGGTAAAGGGTGGCTGGAATATAGCTGACTGCGTTCAACGTTCATACGATGTAGAAGGAATGACAGTCGGAACGGTTGCTGCAGGCCGCATTGGATCAGCAGTTTTGCGCAGGCTTAAGCCATTTGACATGAAACTTCATTATACTGACCGCCATCGCCTTTCAAAGGAAATGGAAGAAGAACTCAATCTTACTTATCATCCGAATGTTGAATCAATGGTTAATATCTGCGATGTAGTTACTATAAACTGTCCCTTGCATCCGGAAACAGAAAATCTTTTCAATGAGTCACTGATCAATAAAATGAAACGTGGTGCTTATCTGGTGAATACTGCACGTGGAAAAATATGTGATCGTGATGCTGTCGTCCGGGCATTGGAAAGCGGTCAGTTGGCAGGGTATGCTGGTGATGTATGGTTCCCGCAACCCGCTCCCAAAGATCACCCTTGGAGAACCATGCTCAATCATGGCATGACGCCGCATATTTCCGGTTCCAGCCTTTCAGCGCAGGCCCGATATGCCGCAGGTACTCGTGAAATTTTGGAATGTTGGTTCCAAAATAAACCCATTCGCTCAGAATATCTCATTGTTGACGGAGGTAAGCTGGCGGGAACAGGGGCACATTCTTATAGTGAAGGCAATGCAACAAGTGGATCAGAAGAAGCGGTAAAATTTAAAACAGCAAATCTGACCTCAGTTTAAAATATCTTATATAATCTGTGAGCCGAAAACTTTTCCTGCAAGCTGCATATGCTGGCCTTGCATCGAGCAGGGAAGGGGCAGGCTGGCAAACAAATACCGCCTACTTTAAGTCGATCTTTCAAAAAATGTTTTGAATATTAGGACAGAATTTTCGGGCTAATTATAAAATTTATTGGTTGACATTAAATGACCGATGGTTGGTGAACCACGGCGGAGAAAATAAAAATGCGCATTTTACTTACCGGAGCCAACGGTTATATCGGGATGAGATTGTTACCCGTGCTTGTAGAAGCCGGTCATGAGGTGACTTGTGTTGTCAGGGACCGTAAACGGTTTCAACCTTCACCGGACCTGTTGAATAAAATAACTATAATTGAATTTGATTTTCTCCATCCCGAAAATGCAGTACAGAATTTTAATAAAAAATATTTTGACGTAGCCTATTACCTCATTCATTCTTTAGGCGATACCACCACTACATTGCGGGAATATGAATTGCGGGCTGCAGGATGCTTTGTACTTGTGGCTGCTCTTACTGATGTAAAGCAAATCGTTTATTTGAGTGGCATCAGCAATGAAAAAAATTTGTCAAAACATTTGCTTGCAAGAAAAGTCGTGAAAGAGGTGTTTATGAAATCGGGTAGGGCGTATACCATTTTTGAAGCGGGAATTATTGTGGGCTCAGGCAGCATGTCTTTTGAAATCATCCGCGACCTAGTGGAAAAATTGCCGATAATGATTGTTCCACGTTGGCTGAATTCCCACTGTCAACCAATTGCCATACGAAATGTGATAAACTACTTACACAGTTGCCTATTGAATAAACAAACTTTCTTCAAAACCTTTGAAATCGGTGGACCAGAAGTGCTAACTTATAAACGATTACTTCTTGAATTTGCCGCTGTACGCGGTTATAAACGTTACATTTTTTCATTACCGGTACTTTTTCCGGGCCTTTCAGCATATTGGGTATATTTCACCACCTCTGCTAGTTTTAGTATTTCCCGTCAACTAGTGCAAAGCTTGAAAAACGATGTGGTTTGTAAAGAATATGCGATTCGGGAAATTATTCCTCAGGAACTGATCCCTTATCGGGAAGCGATCAAATTGGCTTTTCTTAAAATTGAACAAAATATGGTGGTGTCAAGCTGGAAAGATGCTGCCTCAAGCAGTCTCACAAGATTAGAAATCAATCAATACGTGGAAGTGCCAGTCAATGGCTGTTATAGGGATCGCAGGTGGACGGAAATTGATGGAGATAAAGTCGAGGAAATTGCTGATCGTTTCTTTGGAATAGGAGGAAAGCAAGGTTGGTATTATGCTGATAAATTATGGCGAATCCGTGGGTTTATGGATAAATTGGCGGGAGGTGTTGGCCTGGCACGAGGAAGAAGAAGTGATGTAGACATTCAGCCTGGCGATGCACTTGATTTCTGGAGAGTGCTTTTGGTAGATCGTAAAAATTACCGGTTGCTTTTATTGTCTGAAATGAAACTGCCGGGTGAAGCCTGGCTTGAATTTTCAATTGTAAGAAACGAAACTCGCTGCCTTTTAAAACAAACAGCCACTTTTCGTCCTCGGGGCATCATGGGGCGGAATTATTGGTATGCAATGCTTCCTTTTCATTATTTCATTTTCAGAAATATGCTTAAACGTATTGCAGGAAAAAATAGTTGACTCTTTTTGCCTTGGGTTGTTTCCGTATCAAAATAAAGAGTGCACCAATATCGCTCCACGCACCTGAACTAACATTAAAAAAATGGGAAGCCTTTTTGAATTATGAAGCAAACTTTCTTCCTTTTTGCATGTGTTCATAGATCAATTTGCCTTCTCTTATTACAATCGTCATAATGATCCGATTTACAATATGACTTTTAAATAATCTGCGGCGTTAGGAGAAAAGGGCGCGTGTATCGACCCCCAATAAACTGGACAGTTTTCCAAAGGTAGTTTAGTAGTTTTTAGTATTCAAAAGGGTTAGGATTAAAATAATTATTCCATACTTTTGTCAAGCTGCGCGATCTTCCATTGACCTTTACCTTTCATTCATTGAATTCCTAAGTATTCTTAATTTCCGGCCATGACCAAATTAGAACAGGTCAGACAGTCAATAAGTGAACTAAAGAACTGCTCGGTTGCAGACATCGGCAAATATTTTTCCCGTATTATCACGTTTTTCAAATATCTCTCGAAAGAAGAGAAGAATGAATGTGCACAGTCTTTTTATAAATGGGCGCAGGAAAACAGCCGGCGTGAACCGCTTAAGTTTTCCCATGCTGAGTTCCTACTTGGGATGTATCATTTTTCAGTGGAGGAGTTTGAGCCGGCGCTTAACCTGCTTGTCAAAGCGCGGAAACAATTTGACGACCTTAACGACCCTGATGGCAAAGCAAATTGCGCTTTGCTAATAGCAGCTACCTACCGCACCTTCGGCAATTTCGATTTAGCACTTAAAATATCGTGGGAGGCTTACTCGCAGTTCAAGCAATCGGGCAACAATCCATCAGCGCTGGCAGCCTGCGCTAACAATATGGCAAACATAAGTTTTGAACTGCATAATTATGACGAAGCGAGATCTATGTTTCTTGTCACTTATGAGGAAAGTAAAAAGGTGGATGACTTTTATTTTATGATCTATGCTTTGCATGGCCTGGGAAAAGTAAGCATGCAGCAAAACAAGATTGCGGAAGCACGAGAGTTTTTTGAAAACGCCCTTCAACTTGCCCAAGAAAACCAAGCGCTTCTGGGCATTTCAAACTCTCTTACCGAATTGGCAAATTTTTATTCCAGGGAAAATAATCTTACCGAAGCAGAACGCTTGAACAAACAAGCATTGGCCATGCGAGAAGAAAATCATTTTACGGCAGGTGCTATCACCAGTTGCATTAAGCTTGGCGAGATATATGTAAAACAGTCCAGATGGGAAGAGGCCCTTCATATACTAAACAAAGGACTAGTGATGGCAGAACAATTAAAAGTGAAGCCCAAAATATACCAGGTACATCTGCTTCTTTCAAAAATTTACAAAGGCAAAAATGACCTCGAGAAAAGTTTATATCACTACGAAATTTTTCACGAAGTGCGTGACCAGGTCCAGGAAGAGGACAACGCAAGAAAACTGGTTGATGCCAAGCTGATATTTGAGGCCGAGCAGACAAAAAAGGAGAACATAATTATTAAGAAACAAAAGCAGGAAATCGAAAGGAAGAATATTGAGCTGCAGGACACCATTGATGAACTTACACTGGCTAAAGTGAGCAGGAAGGCAAAAGCGTTGACATTGGGTGTGGCAATCGTCATGTTTATTTTTGAAGATCCCATTATCGGGTTTGGTTTAAAACTCTTATCGAGTCACAATTACTGGTTATCACTTTTTCTAAAAATGTCCATAATATTTTCTCTAAGTCCAATCAACAGGACGATTGAACGCTTTTTACTAAGGAAAGTGATTAAGAAAAAGAGGCAACATCAGGAAATCCTG
>JBIOGV010000175.1:0-7713 GCA_044448365.1 Chitinophagales bacterium | reverse complement strand
ATTTCCCGGCGCAGAGGAAATCCCCACTGAACCAGCGCCAAATCTCAGTTTTAAATAATTTATTGTCTTGGTCAAAAAGCCGCTGTTTTTTGCAAAGTCTTCATTCGTTATTGTCCAGCCTGCAGAAGCGCCCGGAAAATACCCGATACGGTGAGTGGGTCCAAAACTGGAAGAACCGTCGCGCCGCCCCGTAATACTAACTGAATACTTGTTATCGAACGTGTAATTCAACCTGGCGAAATAACTTTCAGCCGAACCTTCATAAATACCTCCGTTTGCAGGAGATGAAGGGTCCGGAGTGCCCGCGCCAAGAGATTGAATATTTAATGTAAGATTCGTTACGGAAACCTGCGAGTAATCATAGCGGTTATAGCTTGCTTCATGGCCTACCACCGCATTAATTGCATGCTTGCCAAAAGCGTGGTTATAGGTAAGGTAAGTTTGAAGTTGATACCAAATGTTGTCGTCTTTTTCAACTCTCATTTTGCTGGGCGCAAGGATCTGTGTTCCATCGGCAGCAATGGCATTCGGCTGAAAGGCGGAATTATTGTTTAGTTGAAAATCATAGTTGAATTGATTCCTCAGACTAAGGTCTTTGGTAAACTGAATTTCAGCGTACAGATCACCATAGGCTTTTGATTGTTTCGCCCGCACATTCCGCAGCTGAGCCAGCGCAACAGGATTTTGTGTATTCCCAAAAGGTATGTTGCCTGTTGTAATCGAATTCACATACTGCCCGTCGAAAGTTTTTACGGGTGTAGCCGGGCTGTTATACAGCATCGCGGCAATCACGGATTGCTGTCCATCGGTTACTGCGATCCGTTGTTCCGACCTGGATAAATTTCCACTAACCCCTGCTTTGAGCCAGTTCTTTACTTGCTGATCTACGCTCATGCGGAGTGAATACCTGGAAAACCCGGTGTTGATGAGAATACCTTTTTGATCATAATAATTTCCTGAAAAATAATAGGTGTTCTTTCCTTGTCCCCCGGAAAAAGATAATTGATGATTCTGTACATTCCCCTGTTGGAAAACGGCGTCCTGCCAGCTTGTTCCTTTTCCTAACAAAGCCGGGTTTTTTAATTCTTCAATAGTATCTGTAACCCCAGAATTCGGGTCATTCAATACAGAGTTAAAATATTCGGCGTATTGACGAAGATTCATGATCGGAAGTTTCTTTTGTATAGTCTGTACGCCATAATAAAAATCATACTCAAGTTTTCCTTCACCGGCCTTGCCACGCTTCGTAGTAATCAGGATTACACCATTACCTCCCTCTGCACCATAGATCGCCTGTGCAGCCGCATCTTTCAAAATATCAATGGAAACAATGTCTGATGGATTTAAAGTAGCTAACGGGCTTTCCTGCGTTTGACCATTTACGCCGCCCAGATAATCCATACCGCCACTATTTGTGCTGGCATGAATGGGTACCCCATCGATCACATACAATGGTTGATTACTGTTAATGGTAGTAATGCCTCTGATCAATACCGAAACACCGCCACCCGGCTGACCACTATTACTGGTAACGGTTACCCCGGGAACTTTTCCCTGCAGCATTTGGTCAGCCCCTGCGACCGGAAGGTTTTTAATATCCTTCTCACTGATAGAAGAGATGGCCGAAGTGATCTCAGATCTTCGTCTTGTTCCATAACCTACAACAACAACATTTGTCAGAGTTGACGAAGTTGGCACCATCGAAATCTCCAGTACGTTACTGGTTCCAACAGTAACTTCCTGTCTCGTCATTCCAACAAAACTTACAACTAATGTATTTGAATTCTGAGGCAGGATAAGACTAAAAATGCCGTTCACATCAGTAGCAACAGCCACCCTTGTACCCTTAGCAGTAACGGTTGCACCAGAAAGCGGACTTCCTTTATCATCCTTCACAGTTCCTGAAATTTTTCTTACCTGTGCTGATGAAATGAGGAGAGAGAGTGTGCTTATTAATAATAGCATCACTTTGGAAGCGATCGATTTTCCCATATAGCAAGAATTGTTTCATCAAAATTATTTCATTGCTAATCACAGTAATGATACTTTTTTATCCATTGAGGATATTTTTTTTGATTGACAAAACTCATATTTTTTTCAGGACGCTATTCATATTCAGCCTTTGATCAAAAGCTATATGGTTTGACCAAACAATAATATGATACTTTCTTGATGCAGTATTGTACTTTTTTTATAACTTTCAGCCTGCTGAAACTAAATGCTTGTCAATGAAGACGAATATTCTCAGAGAAATTACTCCTCTTACTCAAGGCGATTGCTTCACTGTTTTTTCAAGAGTAAAATATGAATTTGATTTTCCGCTTCACTATCATGAAGAATTTGAATTGAATTTTATTCAGAATGCAAAAGGAGCCAAGCGGGTCATCGGGGACCACATTGAAGTGATCGATGATCTCGAATTAGTACTGGTTGGGCCAAATCTTCAGCACAGTTGGGTTACTCATAAATCAAAAGGAAAAGAAATCAAAGAAATTACTATTCAATTTCACAGAGACCTCTTTGATGAAAAGTTTTTGCACCGCAACCAGATGAACTTTATAAAAACCATGTTTGAACATTCAAAAAGGGGAATTCTGTTTTCCACTCAAACAACAGAATCCATTATGCCCCGGCTGGTCAGCTTACTCCAGAAACGCGGGTTTGATTCTGTACTGGAGCTAATGTCCATTTTACACGACCTGTCTACTTCTCGAAATATGAGGATATTATCGGATGCTTCCTTCAGTAATGGGGAAACTTTTTCTTACAATAGCCGCCGGGTTGAAAACGTAATGAAATACCTCAATACAAATTTCGATAAGAATGTTTCATTGGCTGAGGCAGCAAGAATTGCAACAATGACCGAAGTTTCGCTCAGCCGTTTTTTCAAATTGAGAACAGGGAAAACTTTTGTTGATGCATTGTGCGAAATACGCCTGGGACATGCATCCCGCTTGCTTATTGAAACTACACAAAGTATCAATGAGATCGCTTATAAATGTGGTTTTAACAATATGTCAAACTTCAACAGGATTTTTAAAAAGAAAAAAAACTGCACTCCAAAAGAATTTCGGGACGCTTATAATTCCTCAGGTGTGAGAACCTTTATTTAGCATTCGGAAACGTAAGATTGGGAAATTTCGAAATTCCTTTAATTCTTATGAACAGAGATCTTCTTTCGCACCCGGCTTAATGTTTCAATTGTTATTCCAAGAAAAGATGCAACATATTTAAGCGGAATGCGGTTTACAAGATGGCTGTGATAATTTAGGAAATGTTTGTATTTGCTTTCTGCATTGGTAAGGCGTGCAATAAAAGCCCTTCCTTCTGCATCACGATAATATTGCTGCAGTAGTTTCCGGGTCACGATATTAAATTCAGGGAATTCCAGGTAAATATCCTGAAGATCAGAATGACTCAAAGCCAGCATTTCACAATTTTCAATAGCCTGCATATTCTCTAATGCAGGCTCCCTCCCATCGAGACCTGAAATTGAAGTAACCAATTCATTTTCGGCAGTGATCCACGTTGTGATATCTTTATGCCCTTCCCTGATAAACCCCCGCACAGCCCCTTTTTTAATAAAATAAATATTTTCACAAACCTGCCCGGCTTTTAATAACAATTTTCCCCTGCTAAAAAAGCAGGAGTAAGTTTTCTCCTGCAAATACTTTTCTATCCCTTCATTCAACGGATGAAAATGATTTAAAACATCAATCAGGGACATGATGGCCGCGGAAGCCTCTGTTTTCTTATTAGTGCCGGTGTTCACGATTTGCATTAAATACAAACTTATTAAATTTAATTATCGAATTTTCTTCTACCCGTTTTATATATTCTAAAATGACCCGCGATTTAAGATTATTTATTAAACGTGTAAATAGAGAATATATTTGCCCTGATGGGATAAAGGAAAGATGCCGGAGTGGTTGAACGGGACGGTCTCGAAAACCGTTTACCGACATTGTCGGTACGAGGGTTCGAATCCCTCTCTTTCCGCCTTCGATCGCCGAAGCTTTAGCGAAGGCGGGCTTCGCTTTTTTTTGCAGCAAAATCAATTTCGGGCGACCTTCGGCGAACGCAGTCCACTGGTTTAACCCGAAGAATTTTCTTCCTTTTAGTTGATGTTTTACTCCTGTTTTTACCAAATAGAAATTGGATCTTACTTTGATGTATTATGTCTACGTTCTAAAATGCAACGGTGATTTGCCATACACAGGATTTAGTAAAATTGGAAAGAACGATTTAGCTACCATCAAACCGGGCAAGTACCTGCCACTAAGGCAAGATTACCCCTGAAATTGATTTTCTATTGTGCTTTTACAAATAAGTACAAAGCATTGGAGTTTGTGAAATATTTGAAATCAGGTTCAGGAAGAGCATTCATGCAAAAACATTTAAGATAAAAAGTTTGAACGCTGGTAAATTTTAGATTGCTGTACTAAACCATTCATTAAATTTATTTCTTTCCCTGGTTAATCACCAGTTTCCCTTCCAATACAATCCTGCTTTTTATTTCCCGCGGTGCATCTTTTGTTTCAATCAATTCAAATAAAATTGTTGTGGCTCTTTCAGCCTGCTGCTGGGGAAACTGTTCTACTGAAACAATTGGCGGATCATTCAGATAACTTGTAACAGGAAGATTAGCATAGCTGGCGAAGTAGATCTTCTTATTTATTTTTTGACCTGAATCTCTTGCATACCTGATGATATCAAAAGCCACATAGTCATTAAAAGCAATTACAGCATCCGGAATTTCATTTAGCGCCAGCAATTTTTTAATGGCCTCGAGATTTTTAGATTTTGTAAGGTCAGTTTCCACGATCAGGTTCTTATCCACCCTGATACTGTTCTTAGCCAATCCCTGTATATATCCCTGCAGCCGTTCGTCTGTAGAAGCCATACTTCCCGGGCCTTTGATAAATCCAATGCGCCTGTGAGAATGGCTGACGAGCCAGTCGACCATATCAATTGAACTTTGTTTTAGTGAACAGCATACCTTATAAACATCATTTGTTTCAGGCACGCGGTCAAAAAAAACAACGGGAATCTTATGTTTCTTTAACTCATCAAAATGCTCAATGCTGTCTGTATTTTTCGAGATGGAAACAAGGATCCCATCAACCCTGTGTTTGCGCATGGTTTCAACGATCTTTTTTTCTCTTTCTTTATCATCGTGCGACTGACCAATAAGAACTGTATAATTATTTTTCAAAGCCACATCTTCAATACTGTTAATGGCCATTGAGAAAAATTCTTCGCCTAAATTGGGAAGGATAACACCTATCGTAAATGTTTTGCCCTTTTTAAAGGAAATAGCCGCCTGGTTGGGTTCGTAATGTAATTCGGCGGCCAGCTTTTTCACCTGCATCCTTGTGTGCAGACCAATGCTTGGATGATTGTGCAGAGCCCTTGATACTGTTGAGACAGATACACTTAATTGTTTCGCGATCTCTTTAATTGTCGCTGGTTTCTGATCCATGGATGTATCACAAGATAGTAAGAATCACAGGTATGAACCCAAAGTAAACTTTGGAAACAAATTCCGCAACAAGCTGTGAAGTATTATACCTTCCGCCCCCGGCGGGATTGCTCGACTAAGCTTTTGCTGCACTTCGTTTACAAAAAGCAAGTCTCACTAATAAAAAATGTTTTGCCAGTGGTATATCTTTTCTTAAATTAACACCAATCAAATTCGTCTTGCCATGAATCAAGTTTCAGATATTGTTGCCCGTAAAGGCGTTTCCGCTATTGCCGTTCCACCCGATACGCTTGTTATTGATGCACTGCAGATAATGGCAGAAAAAAATATCGGATCTGTTCTTATTATGGATGCCGGTGAATATTTGGGAATTATGACAGAGAGAGATTATTCGCGAAAAGTGATCCTGAAGGGAAAGCATTCTCATGATACTAAAGTGGCCGAGATCATGAGTACAGATCTGCCACCCGTAAAACCGGAAGACAGTGTAGAACATTGCATGCAACTGATGACTGAAAAAAATATTCGTTACCTGCCTGTTTTCGAAAATGAAAGGCTCACGGGTATTATATCAATAACCGACGTGGTAAAACAGACCATTCTTTCACAACAGGAGACAATTAATCATCTCAATGATTATATCCATTTTACCAGGTAAGTTGAATGCGAAAGAAAATAGATCACGCGTCCATCGAAGTTGAAGATCCTGTTTTGGCAAAAGAACCTGTGTGAGGGTAAGCCGTCCCGACCAGTCGGGACAGTTTTTTTAATCATCTGCACAGGTTCTGAAATTCATCTTCCAAATTAAAAGGAAGCTATTTTAATGGCTGATGAATGTTATTTGCTTTTGTCCTTTTTATAAATACCTTCATCGGCTAAATTCACAGGCCATGTTTCACTCATCTGCTTTTTTTAAACTATCTGTCTATTTTCTTTTTGTTTTTGCATCCTGCAATTCCGATTCTTCAAACAAGGGGAAACAGGAACACAGCCCGGTTGCCAATGAAGCAAAATTGATTGATGGTCATCCTGACTGGATCATGCAGGGAAATATTTATGAAGTAAACGTAAGGCAGTATACGCCCGAAGGAAGCTTTAAAGCTTTTGAAAAAAGTTTAGATCGATTAAAGGAAATGGGCGTGCAGACGTTGTGGTTCATGCCCATCAATCCTATCAGTAAGGTGGATCGTAAAGGAGCGCTCGGCAGTTATTATGCAGTGGCCGACTATACAAAAATAAACCCTGAATTCGGAACGCTTGATGATTGGAACGAACTTGTGAAACATGCGCATGACATGGGATTTAAAGTGATCATTGATTGGGTTCCCAATCACAGCGGCGCAGATAATCGCTGGCTGACAGAGCATCCCGATTTTTATGTAAAAGACAGTACGGGTAAAGCCGCTGTGCCCTATGACTGGACAGACACACGCAAGCTCGATTATAAAAACATGAGCTTCCGGGACACCATGATCAACAGCATGAAATATTGGATCATTGAATCCGGCATCGATGGTTTTCGTTGCGATGTAGCAGGTGATGTACCTGATGATTTCTGGAAAAGATGTATTTCAGAATTAAAAAAAGAGAACCCAAATATTTTTATGCTGGCTGAGGGAGACAAACCTTCCTTAAATGAGGATGGATTTGATGCCACCTATGCCTGGGGAATGTTTGCTATGATGAAAAAAGTTGCAAAGGGCGAGCGTTATGCCAGCGCACTGGACAGTGTGAAAAATTATGTTGATACCGCTTTCCCGGTCAATGCATTAAAAATGTTTTTTACAAGCAATCACGATGAGAATAGCTGGAACAAAGCTGACTATGGAACCATGCCGGGTGCCATCCATGCTCCATTTGCTGTATTTACACAGACGATGCCTCATGATGTTCCTCTTATATACAGCGGCCAGGAAGAGCCCGTGCTTGATAGTATCAGCTTCTTTTATAAGGACGCCATTCATTTTAAAAATTACGGACGCGCAAAATTTTATGAAACCCTGCTTGAATTAAGAAAAAATAACCCGGCTCTTGCTGACAATGCAAATTTTAAGAAAATAAATATCGGGAATGACAAAACCATCTATGCCTACACGCGGGAAGCAGATGGAAAGAAAATTATGGTTATACTGAATCTTTCCGCACAGCAACAAAAAATAAGAATACATGATGTAAGCCTGCTTGGAAATGTTCATAATGTTTTCACGGGAAGCAATGAACAGCTTACCAAT